>JARGGA010000019.1 GCA_029210805.1 Candidatus Thorarchaeota archaeon | reverse complement strand
GCCTGGCTCCATTCCCCTCGGGTCCCTTGCATGTTGGTAATGCTCGCATGGTAATCCTTAACGACTATTATGTGAAACGCTATGGTGGCAAACTCATTCTTGTCTTTGATGACACAATTGGCTCAAAAGAAAAACAGGTAGAGCCTGAAGCATTTGATTTGATTCCTGAAGGCTTAGAATATTTAGACGTCAAGTATCATGAAACGATTTACAAATCCGACCGGATGGATTTGTTCTACAAATATGCAGTAGACCTAATCAATCGAGGTGATGCATATGTCTGTGATTGCGATGCGAATGTTTGGAGAAATGAACACAAAATCAAGGGCAAGGCATGTGCATGCCGTACTCTGGCCACAGAAACCAATCTCGATAGATGGGAAAAGATGTTGGACGGGACATATCCCGAAAAAGCCGCAGCAGTTCGATTGAAGACAGGTATGGATGATCCAGATCCTGCGATGCGTGATCATGTCATCCTCCGAATATCAGAAACTGATCACCCTCGCGTAGGTTCTAAATATCGAGTGTGGCCATTGTTGGAATATTCTTGGGGTATTGATGATCACAAACTTGGAGTGTCTCATATCATCAGAGGAAAGGACCTTGTAAAGGAGGGAAAGATTGAGAACTTCATTTGGAGCCTGTATGACTGGAAAGCCCCCGAGCTAATCTATTATGGCCGTTTGAAGTTCCAAGATGCTAAATTGAGTAAGAGTAAGTCCAGAAAGGAAGTTCTTAGTGGCGAGTACACTGGATGGGATGATCCCCGAACATGGAGTCTACAATCTTTGGCAAAGCGGGGTATCCACCCAGATGCTTTGAGAAAGGCAATGCTTGACCTTGGGCTGAGCTTGGTTGATATCTCGATGTCAATGAAATCTGTATACTCCGAAAACAGAAAACTTCGAGATGCGGATGCACCACGTTTCTTCTTTGTCAAGAATCCAATATGGACGAAAGCCACCGGATTTGCCTCTGATATCAAAATAGCAGAAGCCCCAGTGCATCCGGATTTTCCTGATCGTGGAATACGAATAATTCCTCTTGGTGAAGAGAATGGCGATCTTGAATTTGGCATTCCAGAGACCGATTATTCAAATATCAAGGATGGGGACATGATTCGCTTGAAGGACTTGGCGAACTTTATTCTGCATAAAGCGAAAGATCCCCGGATTGAATTCCACAGTTTGGATGTTGAAGAAGTGCGGAAGGCAAAAGGGTCAATCATCCATTGGATTCCAGAAACTAACAGTTTTCCAATTGAAATAACAGAAATTGATGGCTCTATCACAAAAGGATTAGGCGAGCCTGGTACCAAAGATATTCCCGTAGGAACGTTTGTACAATTCGAGCGCGTTGGTTTTGCTAGAATTGTGGGCTCGAACGATATTCTCAAGGTATCTTTTGCTCACAAGTAACATTGAGAGTATGAATATACGCCGCCAAAGAGCATATAGGAGATATAGTACTCTCAGATTTGGGGCTTATAATGGCTACAAAGAAGAAAACAGGTTCAAAAAAGAAATCAAAATCCGCAATAATACCTGCAGCATATTTCAAATTGACAGGTGCAAATGCGAAGCTGAAAATCGATGCAAAGAAACAGAAGCTTTACTATTTTGCTGAAAAGGTGAGTCCTGACAAAGCCGCAAAAATGGCCGCTGAAACTGCTGCCGAGATAATGGAAGCATCAGTGGATGCTGTCAAGGCAAGCAAGCCTTCTTTGAAATATGATTTCTATTGCATTTATGATGCTGAAGTTCAGGTCAAATATCTAAGCGTGAATAACCAAGAGATTGGAGTCTATGACCAGCTTCTAGGAGCTATGGTTGGTGGAGAAGTACTGGCACCAAAGAAAGGAAAGAATGTTCCCGGCAAGGCAATATTTGTCGACATTGCTGAGCTTTACGAAACCAAGAATAAAGCATCACACATTCTTGATGGCACTACAGGTTTTCCAGCAAGGTCTCTAGAAACGATGTTAAAGGGTGCTGGCAAGAAAGCCGCAACAGCTGCTTGGATAAAAAAGGCGGTCATTACTCCCGGGAAGTTCAATTCTATTGAGAAGGTCCTAAAAGCAATAACCAAAGATGCATCCAAAGTTCCAGCAGAGGCAAAACGGGTTGTCGAGCATACACTTGATTTCAGCCAGCTTCAAGGATTCTACGTTCCCACTTTCTACGTCAAAGTGACTCATGGTGCTGATTCGAAGATGATGCGAATCAATGCCGTAAACAGAAACGTAGCGTTGAAAGTTTAATTTTGTTTATCCGATTGAGATCCCCATCCACCTCCTCCGGGGGTTTCTATTCTTATGATTGAACCCTTCAGTGCTTTTACTGTTGTTTTTGCCTGGAGTTCATATTCTATTTGTTCATGAATAAGCAAATTCTTTCCGAGAGTTCCATCTAAACCTCCCGCCAAACCCCATGGCACTATTGACCTTCTCTCTGATTGAATCGATAAAGTACAGTCATCATCTAGAAGTTCAATTTCGCGAATTAATCCCTCGCCACCGTTCCATTTTCCAATTCCACCACTCTGTTTTCTCAGCGAATATCTTCTCACTCTTAGTGGGTATTCGCTTTCAAGAGATTCAATAGGAGTATTCAGCGTGTTTGTCATATGTGTGTGAATCCCATTAGATCCATGTACTCCTTGAGAAGCACCAGAGCCTCCTCCTATCGTTTCATAAAATGAGAACATCTTTCCCCTTGAAGAATCATATCCGCCAATTGTCAAATTATTCATTGTGCCTTGGCTGGCTGCAGGGGCAAGATCGGGTATAATCCCTGCCAAGGAGCCAATGACGGTGTCAACAATTCTCTGGCTAGTTTCCACATTTCCTGCAGATACGGCGGCAGGATAGTTGGGATTCAGGAGAGAACCTTTTGGAGTTTCTACATTGATGATGCTCCAGCAGCCTTCGTTAGTAGGAATATCGTTTCCGAACAGTGCTATGAAAACATAATACACCGCAGACAGTGTTGAGGCAATTGGACAATTGATGTTCCCATCTACTTGACATGCAGTCCCCTCAAATGAAACTCGCACTCCAGAATCTGTTATTGATGTACTGACAACAATTGGTATTTGCAAGTTGCCAGCCCCATCACTTTCCATATAATCTTTGAATTCTCCATTTCTATCTGCGAACGGCGCCAGAGCTGATTTCATTCTAATCTGTGAATAGAATCGAAGATCATCAAAAGTTGTAAGCATCTTTTGCAAACTATGTTCTTTTGACACCGCAGTAACTCTTCTGATTCCAACCGTATTTGCTGCGATCTGAGCTGCCAAATCGCCTTCTCTTTCCCGCGGCGTTCTTGTTGCCTTCAGAAGATCATTGATGGTTTCCTTAACCAAGCGATTATTCCTAACAATAATCCTTGGTGAAATGACCACACCCTCTTCATGGATGCTAAGCGATAATCCTGGCATTGAACCCGGACTTATGCCTCCGACATCTGCATGATGTGCTCGATTAGCAACAAACCCAGTATGCGTTTCATCAATATACACTGGGGCTACTAAGGTCAGATCAGGTAGGTGCGAACCTCCTGAATATGGATCATTCAGCAATGCCATTGTTCCTGGTGAAAGGTCCTCTCCAAGATTGTCTATACACGCCCTAACAGACAGGGGCATTGCTCCTAGGTGAACGGGAATATCTTTTGATTGAGCTATCAATTTCCCTTTATCATCGAAAATTGCACAACTGCAATCTCGTCTTTCTTTGATATTTGGACTTAATGCAGCTCGTCTTAGTGCCTGACTCATTTCTCGAGATGCTGCGATGAGAGCATTCTTGATTACTTCGAAGGTGATTGGATCATCTATCATGCCTTCTCCCTCCTGAGCCAAACCAGCCCGTCTCCAGTTTGTTCTGCATTCCAACCAGGGGCAACCCAAGTTGTTGTATCAAGTTGTTCGATTATTGCCGGACCTGAAATACTCCCATCTGGTAGTTTGGAGCGATGGAAAACATGTGCATCAGTTACAGTTCCATCGTTTAGCAGCACTTTGCGTATACTAAGCAAACTGCTCTCCCTTCTCTGTGGAATATGAAGTCTGCTAGATTCAATTTGAGGTGCTATTCCAACAACTCGCACAGTTGCCCACTCAACGGCTCGTTCAGGTAGTTTGTATCCAAATTGGATTTCATGTTCTGATTCAAAATGCTCCCGGGTGGAATTTTCTACATCTTTCATATCTGTGGGAACTGTTATTGTGATTTCATGAGATTGACCCTGATATCTCATGTCTAATTTCCATTCATGTGATATTCTCTCTTTCTCCGCACCCTGTGCCAGAAGTCGTTCTGTTGCCTCCCCAGAAAGACCACGAAATGCTTCAATCACTTTCTGTGCATTAGCATTATTGACCTTCAACAACACTGAACGCATTAGATCAACGCGAAGATTGGCGAATACTAGCCCTAGTGCAGATGTTATTCCCGGATAGTGTGGGATTAATATCGTATCGATATGCAAACTTTCCGCAATATCAACAGCCTGTGTAGATCCGGCTCCACCAAATGGTACAAGAACAAAATCTCTCGGATCCTTTCCACGCTCGATTGTAACCTGTCTAATCGCTTGAACCATGTTTGATGTTGAGATTCTAATGATACCTACAGCAGTTTCTTCCACGGAGGTTCCCAATCGGTTTGCAACATTTTCGACCGCATCAAGAGCCAGACCTTTGTCTAGTTTGATTTCTCCTCCTACAAAGTACTCTGGATTTAATCTCCCTAGCACCAAATTGGCATCTGTAACCGTTGCATCAACTCCACCCTTTGCATAAGCCGCAGGTCCTGGTTCTGCTCCTGCACTTTGTGGACCCACGTGGAGAATATTCGCATCATCAACCCATGCTATACTGCCGCCCCCTGCACCAATCGTCTTCACGTCAACGGAAGGAAATCGAAGAGGGAGTCCAGCCACTTCATTATTCGGTTGCACTACTACTCCATTAACTACCGCACTGATATCACAACTTGTGCCGCCCATGTCCAATGTCAAAGCATGGCTTACTCCGGCCTTATTTGCAACCTCATACCCTCCAATGACTCCTCCCGCCAAACCTGAAATTGCTAAACCAACTGCTTGACCTTGAGTTCTTGAACAAAGCACTGTTCCTCCATTAGACTGCATGATATTGAGAGTTGCATGTTTGCATGTTTTCTCTATCGATTTATCAAGGCGACCCAAGTAGCCCAAGACCAGAGGTCCTAGATATGCTTCTAGAACGGTCGTCGATGTACGTTCAAACTCTCTAAACTCAGGAAGAACATCGGATGATGCCACCACATAACAATCGAGATTCTTCCGCAATTCGTTGATTACCTGTTGTTCATGGTCAGGATGCAGAAATGAAAATAGGAATGACACTGCAACTGCTTGCGGTCTTCTTGATTCAATTTCACGAATTGCTTTTGACAACTCATCGGGCTCAATTGGCGTGATAATATTCCCTTGCCAATCCACTCTCTCTTTCAAACCAATTCGATTATCCCTAGTAACTAAAGGCTGAGGTCTCTTTGCATTGATTTCATAGATGTCTTCTCTATTCTGTCTTCCAATCTCTAAGACATCCTCTAATCCTGCAGTTGTGATTAAACAAACAGAAGCCCCTTTTCTCTCAAGCATGGCATTGGTGGCCACCGTTGTTCCATGAACGACAAGTTCCACTGAATCTGCTGAAACGCCCTCATTTTCCAATAGCTCCAATATGCCTCTTACAACAGCTTTGTCCTGTTGCCCAGGCGTTGATGGTACCTTGTGAATATGCTGATGCCCGGTTTCTGAATCCACCATTATTATGTCGGTGAATGTTCCACCAACATCTACACCTACTATCTTCATTATCTATTTGGCTTTCAATAACGGTGAGATATGAACGCTTGGGCTTGGAACATCATTTTTCTTTCCAGACATGAGCAATCGATCTAGACTCGACCTCAAACCCAACGTTCTGGTATAGTTTGAAGGCGTTACTATTACTCATATCAACACCAATGCTCACGAGTGGAGTCCCTTGGTCCTTCGCCTCATGAACGACATGTAGAAGATGTGCTTTGGCAAGACCCTTTCCTCGATACTCCTCTCTGATTCCAAATCTATCGATGTGTTCTTCATCATCACGTTTGTGGACGAATGCAAATCCAACGATTTTTCCTTCGTCCTTCAAAACTGAAGAGAGGTCCATATTCAGTGAATGGCTCTGAAAGGATTTATCGAACTTTGTTCTTCGTTGTGTTTCATCTAGGTTTAGAAATTGAGTGTCATTTCCAGATACAAATGAATCGTAGTAGCACTCGTAAAGGGCGTTCTCATCAATCCCCTCAAGCAAGTCGAATGAAAGATTTCCTGGGGTTCTTCTTGGTGCAACTTCGCTCAGATCGTTAGGCATGGTCATGTATGCATCATCTTCTAATTTTGAAAACCCGTTTTTGATAAGCCAGCTTGCACTTTTTTCATACTCTGATTCATTTGAAGCACTAACTGAATTGAACTGACATTCTATCCTAGTAATTCCTGTCTTCTTAGAATAGTCCAAAATTCCCTTGAAAACCATGTCCGCAATTTCATCTGCTGTGTCTGTCTTTCTAACAATGGGCTGCCATCGACCTAGCTCCGCCAGTGTTTCACCATCTCTATCCAATGCCGCCCACGCCTGCAGCTCAGCGCCTTTTCTTACCGTGAAAATAATCTCCGCTGGAAATCTTTTCTGAATGTTGGAAAGGTATCGCTTAACACCTTCAGAACCAGTGGCATTACTGTAAATTCCTATCCTGTTATCGTAGATAAATTGGGAAACCTCATCTAGATTTATTTCGTCCCAATTACAGGTAACTAATTGTAAATCATCCATAGCCCAATTATTGTTAAGTCGTATTAAAAAGAGTAACAAGTGCGCCAAAGAAACATTTCGTAATAGTTAATTGTGCTGAGTGTCGCCGTCACCTTGTGATAATCTGATGGAGCCCATATATTCTGCAGTACTCCTTCGCTATGGCGAGATAGGAATCAAATCAAAGCAAACCAGACGTAGAATGACCAATATTCTTGTGCGGCATTTGAAGACTGCTCTTAAACAGAAGGGGATTAGCTTCTCAAATGTTCGGAATGAGTATGGGCGTATCTTTATAGAAACAGAAGAGGCAATGAAGGCTGCAGAAGCAACTGCTCAAGTATTTGGAATAGTATCTACATCTCCAGTTTACGTTTTAACATCCAACCTTGATGATATAATCAGTACGGGTTTTGACATCGCAAGCCGTGACTTTAGCAAAGAACTTACTTTTGCCGTTCGAGCGAGAAGAGTTGGAGAACACGAGTACACTAGTCAGTCTATTCGTGAAGGTCTAGGGGAGCGTATCTTCGAGGAACTCAATATTCCTGTAGATCTCAATAATCCTGATCAACCAATCACTGTTGAGGTTCGAGATGATGCTGCGTACATCTTTACAGAATCCATCAAGGGTGTTGGGGGAATGCCCACTGGCACACAGGGCAAAGTTGTCTGTACTGTGTCCACTGGCCTTGACTCTCCAATAGCCGCTTACAAAGTAATGAAGCGGGGTGCAATTCCTGTCTTTGTCTACTTCGATAATGCCCCCTACACAGGCGAGGGATGCACTGAGCTTGCAATAAGACAAGCCACAGTACTTGCAAACTTCATCTACGATTTTGATGTCAAGCTCTATATTGTCCCCCACGGTCCTGACCTAGATGAAGCCCGATGCCACGCAGATGAGCGAAAAATATGTGTGATGTGCAAGCGGAATATGCTCAGGCTTGCTAGAGAGGTTGCGATCAGAGAGAATGCTGATGCCATTGTCACTGGCGAAATAATCGGTGAGCAAGCCTCGCAGACCACTGCAAATCTAAAAGCAATCAGTGGTGTTGTTACAGACTTTCCAGTATTACGTCCTCTTGCAGGTGACGACAAAGTTGATATCGAACGATTCGCCCAGAAGATAGGTACCTACAAATTCGCTCAGGAAGGTCTTTCTTGTTGTACATTAGCTCCACAATATCCAGCTCTCAATGCTAAACACGAGGAATTAGCCGAGATTGATGCGAACATGGATTTAGATATCATCAAACAAGAGGTTGATAACGCACGAGTTATCATTCTAAAGAGCAAAAAAGGATGATGTAATAAACGCGCCAATTTTACGGGCTCTTTGTGACTATATAAGCCTTTAAATAGTGTCGTGGCCAAAAACAACGTTATAGGGCCGTATTTTGCCCAAAAAGAGATGATATCCAAAATGCCTCGATCAAGGAAAGACCGTATTATTCCAGTCGCCCCTGTAGACCGCCTCATGAGAAAGGCCGGTGCAGATAGAGTCAGTGACAAGGGCGCCGAGCGACTTGCACAGATTCTTGAAGAAGTAGGTGAGTACCTTGCAAAGATTGCTGCTGAACTCACTGATTATACTGGACGAAAAACTATCACTGACAAGGATGTAGATCTAGCATACAAACAGTGGAAGAGGTCTTTGTAGGAATCATCTAAATACTAGGTGCTTCTAAAGGCTCATACCACACAAAATTGTAGGAAACTGATTGAACTGCCGGGAGGTTCAACTGTGAGTAAGAAGATTAGAAGTGTAGATGATGGTATAGCATTGATTAGTCTACATGACATTGCTCCACAGTATGAAGATGAGGTAGTTCAATCGTGCGATAGATTAGAAGAGTTAGGAATCTTAAGTTACTCTCTCTTGGTTTCTCCTTTCTATGGGATGAAACGATCCAATAGTTTTGAGAAGAGCGTATTATTTGCCCAATATCTCTCCGCGCTTGGATTGGAGATATCAATGCACGGATATTCTCATCAAACAAAGTCGGGTACCGGGGCTGAGTTTCTTCGTATGACTCCCGAGCAAATAGCATCTCGAATGAAGCTAGGTATGTCCTTTCTTAGAAAGGGAATTGGTGTCGCACCTAGTGGTTTTATTCCCCCATTTTGGAAGGCACCTCAAGCCATCACGAAAGTTGCTTCAGATCTGGGTTTGAAGTACTGCGTCATCGGCGATATTATCTATGATTTGAAAAAGAATGAAAGGTACAATACCACCTGGCATATCGTGAGTCAGGGAAAAGGTTCACTATCGCACACAGATGCTTTCCTTGAGTTGGAACTTGGTGGACCAGTACAGATAGGAATTCATCCCCTTGATGTTTTTGAAGGATCAACATTCCGACTTCTTGAAGATATGAAAGACCGATTAGGATACAAATTCATTGGTTATTATGACTACTTAACGCGATAGAATAAGAAAACCATTCACTTCTGCATTTCTAGTAACTTTATCCGCTGAATTTCTTGTCGAAAAATCGAAACTTGTTCTTTTCAAGCGAACTGGTTCACCGGAATCAGATTATTATATGGTTGATATTCATTCAGTACCTATCTAGTGGATAAACTAAACAAATGGAGGAAGGTTTGTTACTAGATATACCAAGACTGGAGGTCAGGATTCTGATCAGCAAAGCGAGGAGTGCTAAACCCATGATTAAATCAAGTATTAGAATATTGCAGATATCGACAATTTTCATTGTATTTCTGCTATTGGTCCCACTGCAAACTCCATTTACTGATCCTGAATTTGTTGATCCTTCGAGAATTGAACGGGCATCAAAGGATAGTTATTCACTATCTCAAAGTGGAACATTTACAGGTACAGGTGAACCGCTGGATATCAGTTATTCTGGGACTGTGACCAATGTCTACGGGGACCCACTTGCGATAGATTCGTCCTCCTCAATATCAACTTCAGTAACAATTGATGATGGCTGGACTGCAAGTAATCCTCAAGCAACCATAGAATCTCTATCCGTCGATGTGGATAGTGAATTGCAAAACAATCTCTTGGATGATTATCATTACGAAGTATTCCTTAGTAGCTCCTTACCAAGTTCAGGCCTTCCTGTACCTGACTATTGGATGCTAACAAAATCTGGTGACTCCGGTGGCACTCATCCTCGCAGTGGTATCTTCAGATTCTACAACACTGAAGGTGCCGGATATGATTCCTCTATGGGCTGGCAATTTCGAGCAGATTGGGGGACAGATGTGACTCTTTCGTCTTCCGATGAGATATACCTCAGTCAGCGATTGACTCTTCCCTACCAAGATGTGTACTCTGCAGAGGTTACATTCAGATACTACGTAGTATCAGGAGCAGCTCTCGATGACTTGGCTTTCCTTTTCACTCGTTTCGGTGGTACTACATCTGAATTCCATGTATTTGAAAGCGGTGACGCTACAGTGACTTGGCTGCAAGCTTCAATGACTGTGTCGAACGCTGTCATTCAAAGCCTGTTAACACCGGGTACCGCTATGCTTGAGATTGGACTTGCAACGGATGAATCGGGATTAACTGTAACAGCGGTAAATCATCGCATATACGTCGATGATATCGAGATTACATTCAACGTCAAGCCTTTTGCAGAGCAAATTGATATGGCCGCTAATGGGACTGCAATACAAAGTTCGACCTATGATAGTGTTCATCCCTACCTACCTGATGATGGTACCGATCGAAGCGCATATGATGACACAAGTAATGGAGTGGATTTAGATGGCTCTCCTTGGGGCAGTCCTGGCGAAATTGATGTTGGTATCTGGGGAAGCTATATCACCACAGACGTTTTCGAGGTTGGCTTGCAATTCCCAATAGAAATTCCGCAGGGTGCAGCAATTGTAAATGCCTATCTTGAGGTCGAATCTGCAGGAACTGATGCTGCGCCTGATATGCGAATCCTCATCGCTGATGAGGATAATGTGACCTCATTTCAAACAGGACTTCCTCATCTAGAAGATCTTTACACGTATGTGGATTACGGTGTCGATTGGGAGGTAGCAACGTGGACTACGGATGTGAGATACACCTCTCCAAATATCGCTCCTCTTATTCAAGAAATCGTAACGAGGTCTGGCTGGACCTCAGGTAACTACATCAGTTTGATGCTTGATTACATGTATTCCTCTGCTGATTCCACCGCCAACAACACAATCAAAGGTGATGCGGTGTATGATGACAGTACAACAGATCACAATATGCCTCGCTTACATATTGAGTACATCGTTCCCAGTGCTGCTGATGTAATTTCCATTCTTGAGCATTCAAAGCCAATTACAATCTCTAGTTCAATTACAAGCTCTGACCTTACGAACTTCCCCGTAATGATTGATATTGTCGACACCGACCTCAAAAACGATGTTCAGAGTGATGGAGATGACATTGCTTTCAGTATAGATGGAACCCCATTACTTCATGAGATTCAGCTCTTTGATCAATCATATAGTGGAAGTGAAGCACATTTGATTGCATGGGTTAAGGTGCCTACAATCTCAAGCAGCTCTGATACAACAATTACCATGCACTATGGGAATCCGGAGGTTGGTTCAATCGAGGACCCATACGGTGTCTGGAATGATTTTGAAGCAGTATACCACCTTGATTCTGATCCTACCGTAGGTGGAGTGGTCGATAGCACAATCAACGATCATGATGGAACCGCATTGAACATGGAGAGTGTTGATGCCACTACGGGTATGATTGGATCTGCCTACGACTTTGATGGTTCCAATGAACGAGTAGCTGTTGGTCCTATCGACAGCAATAGTTGGACACAGATTACGCTTTCGGGCTGGATATATGCCGATGATACTCTTGGTGATGACCGTCTGATAGCTAAAGAGGAAGGAACTGGGAGTGGTCCCCACATTTTCATGCTTGGATACGACCATTCGCAAATCAAGTTCAGATTATACACCGATGGTGTTAGTGGGGCACTAACCGATATCACTACAAGTAGTCTTCCAACCGGGTCTTGGTCATATATCGCATTGACATTTGATGCGGCAATTGCTACTGAGGTGACTGCATACATCAACGGTTCTTCCATTGGCTCGTGGAACAACAACGGAACAACAATCCGTGATTCAGGTGTTGACGTATTTCTTGGAGACAATCAAGCGGGTAACCGTCAGTTTGATGGCCGAGGAGATGAGTTGCGTATTGCTAGTGTCGCCAGGTCAGCTGATTGGCTGCTCGCAGAATATCGAAATCAATATGACCCTTCAACTTACATTACCGTTGGTTCTGAAATCACTCATTCATCTAGCTGGATAGATGAAAGCGTTGTCTACCTGGATTTCACAACGACGTCAACCAATCTGGTTTCAGCTGACATTTTGTTCACTCTTGATATCACAGGAACAGGCCAGTCCCTTGATGAATCATACACTCCGGGAGCTAGTTTCTATTCTAGCAACGGGTCTCACATTGTTGAATGGCTTGCTTATGCAATGATTTCACCACCTAACACAACCTCTGCACTAGATGCTTTCATTGATTATCCTATGACCCAATGGAATCCCGTAGCTGTGGCAAATCCACTTGGGCAGAATAAAACCTATGGTACTGATTGGGACTTCCAAGGTGGCACAATCACAGTCTATTCCGATGCAATCGATTATTGGGGTGTCTGGGAATTCTATTTTGAAAGCTGGAACTACGTTGAGAATCTACAAGTAGGCATTAACGGGCAGAGCCTTGGCAATACCGCGACTTTTGATATCAATGATATTGCAGCTTTCAGGGCTTCTTCTCCATGGATTACGAATGCTCAAGTTGGTCTCACATTAACCGATCCAACTGGAGCCGTTTGGCATACGGAATCTGCAACGACAGGAACCCCTGTAACAACTTGGCATGTTCCATCCTTCCAATACCGGATGCTGCTAACTGTTTCATCATCTCAAGTTGATGCAGACGTCACAAATTACCCCCTCTTTCTCAGCTTCTCTGATGCTGATTTTCAAAATACATCTAAAGTCCAAGCAGATGGAGATGATTTCGTATTTGTTCAGAATGATATTATTCTGGATCATGAAATTGAGCGATTTGAGCAATCAACTGGTTACCTCACGGCTTGGGCGAAAACCAATCTATCCAGTTCAATAGATAACACAATTTGGCTCTATTATGGAAATCCTGTTGTTGGTTCAACAGAAAGTCCTGCAAATCTTTGGAGCAACGATTTCGATGCAGTTTATCACATGAACCAGGATGTGACAAATGAAGGGTCTGGTGAAGCAATCTATGATTCTTCAGCAAACAACTATACTGGCACACATAATGGCAATTCTCGAAACACAGGATTAGGTTTCAGCTGGGGCCAGTACTTCGATGGTAATGATTGGATTTCTGTGGACGCTACAAAAGGGTTCGATCCATCCGGGGATGTCACAATTTCTGGTTGGTTCTATCTTCCATCAGCTTTTGGAAGCTCGTCAACAACTTCAATGATGCTCGTTGAAAAATACCTGAGTGGTGATGATAATTTCCATATTGCACTTGCAGGTACTGATTATACTGAAACAGGCTTCACTTCTTATGGAAGTCTTGTCTTTGGTGTCGAAACTACTAATGGAGAACATCTAACCTATAGCTCAAAAACAGGCTGGGCATCCGGGTGGCATCACTTTGCATGTGTACTCGACGCAGATACTCCAAGTAATAACAAGGTCTATGCTGATGGTGCTGATGTTACAATTGTTAGTGGAGGTGCCTCTTACGCAGTCATTCCAAGTGGAGCTGATTGGGGCTTTGGAGGTCGGTATGCTGAAACATTCGAGTTCCCAACCGGTGAAGCCTACCTTACTGGAAATATGGATGAAATCCGAATTTCATCAGATATTAAGGCGTCTGGATGGATGCTGGTTGAATATGATAATCTCAATCCCTCTAATTTTGGATCATTTGTAACCGAAGGTGCTAAAGAGACAAAGACACCTTCAGAATTGACAATTACTGAAACCATTGATTCTACAGCTATAGCGGGACTATGGACTGCAACAATGAATTATACTGATTCTGGCTCTTCTGTTACCAATGCTACAGGCGTTTATGAACGAAACTTTATCGTTCAACATAACAGCACACTAACCCTAAACTTCCCTGCTGATGCAGTATCTGATAATATTGCCTATGCAACTGCAGGCGATCCTGTATACATAGAGTATGAGCTCACCGATGATATCGGGTCAGCTGGAATCACCGGATCCACGGTGAAGATTAATTGGACAGTGAGTGGAGCGCTAACGGAGATCACACTAGATGACCTTGGTGATGGCAGATATGGCAAAACAGTTGACACAGATGATCTTGAAACAAATCAGAGATGGCGAATTGATGTTTCGTCGTCGCATCCATACTTCAATGATGCTAACGAATACTTCGAGCTTGACCTCTATCACAAATCAAACATGTCCTATGTGGATGTTGACGTAACACCAACAGGGTTTAATGTTACCGCAACTCTTGTCTTCATGGATTCGTATTCGGACTTGCCAATTACTGGTGCAACGATTACCTATGCCAATGACTCTGCGGTCACTGTAGATGAACTTGGTAATGGCCGATACAATGTAACAATTGGTACGAGTACTTGGAGCACTGGAGATTATTCAGAAGTGTTCAAAGCTACGAAGAGCGGTGCCTTTGTTGAAGATGCATATGCAAACGTGTCGTTCACCATTCGAAAACATTACACCACAGTTTCGGTGATAGGTGACCTGATAACTCCACACGGATATGATACTAATGTTTCAATAGTCCTAATTGATACTGATACTGGTGGCACGATATCAGTTGGCAATGTAGCCTCCTGGACCTTTACACCGGATGGAACACCAATCAATACTCCCGCTGATTATGATGAAACCCTCGCTACAAGCGGCTGGTCTGTTGGAACCCAACCCGTTACTCTTTCAGTGTCCCTTGCAGGTTCAGATTATTATGACCCTGCAATCTATTCGTTTGACATTGTGATACGGAATCACTATACTGCGATTTCAGTTATTGGTGATTTGGTAACACCATTTGGTCAGACTACGGATGTAACGATTCTATTGATTGACCTTGATACAGGTGGATATCTTGATGATACATATGTCTCCAATTTCACTTTCAGTCCCGGTGGAGCTGATTTATCTCCCACGGATTTAGATTTCACATTAGCCACTTCAGGGTGGTCCGTCGGCACTCCTAGTATAACTCTCTCCCTCGTTATGGGCGGAGTATATGACAGTCCCGTAAATTATGTATTTGATATTGAGATTAGAAAACACTACACAACTGTGAGTGTTACAGGCGATCTCATAACACCATTTGGATTCACAACTGATCTCACAATTGTGCTAATTGATCAAGATACTGGGACTAGTGTCCCTGTCGGTGACGTTTTCTCATTTACATTCTCTCCAACGGGGTTTGATGCAGATGGTGAGAGTTCACCAATCACAGACTATGACTTCAATTTAGATACAAGTGGGTGGTCAGTTACTTCTGTTAGCACTACTCTCTCAGTGCTGATGACCGGATCTGACTACTTTGATCCAACTTCGTATGTTTTCAACATCATCATTCGCGAACATTACACAGCAATCAATGTTGTTGGAAATACGACCGTCGCTTCAGGATTTGACACGCCTGTTGCAGTGGTGATAACTGACTTGGATACTGGTGGAACGTTATCAATCACGCCCGTTTCAACTCTCAACTTTACATGGAGCGGTGGATTCCATGAGGAGGATCCAGCAACCTCTCTTGATGTTCTTCTGCCAACAAATACATGGCCAGTCGGAACACGAACTGTCACTTTGACAATTTCCATGGCTGGTTCAGATTATTATGACCCAGATGATGTCGCATTCGACATTGTTGTAAGGAAGCACTATACCGTAGTTTCAGTATCAGGCGATTTCATAACACCTCATGGTAATGAAACGACTGTTTCAGTTTCGTTAGTAGACAGAGATACTGGTCAGACAATTGGAATCTCAAATGTCGCTTTATGGACCTTTAATCCAGCGGCACATAAAGATGTGAATGAAACATTTCTGATAGGAGATTTCTCAGTTGATCTTGGAACTGATACTTGGGGTCTCGGACCTGATACTGTTACATTTTCAGTATCAATGGCAGGCTCTATCTACTTTGATCCAGATGACTTCGTATTCAATGTTACAATCAGAGCCCACCGAACAGCCATTTCGGTAACAGGAGGTCTTTACTCTCCATATGGTAACACAACCGATGTTACAGTGATTATAACTGATCTAGATACTGGAGGAACCGTTGCAATTGGTGATGTTGTAAGTTTGAACTTCACTTGGTCTGGTGGATTCTACCCCGAAGACCCCGCAACTACTTACTCAGTGACACTACCAACAGCCTCGTGGCCCGTAGGAATTCGATCTGTTACACTTTCAGCATCACTTTTTGGTTCTATATATGCGGATCCAACAAATCATGTATTCGTTGTTACAATAACGCCTCTTGCTATTTCCCTCAAGAATGAGGCTAGTGATTTGATTTTTCCCACTGGCGATAACTTTACCATTATCTTACAGGTCAATATTAGTCAGGCAGGAATCTACTATCGCGAACCGGTACTTGGATTAGGTCAGGCAGAGTTCACTGTTCGCAATTCGTCATTTACGTATACTCTCCTTTCCATTGTTGAGTTGACTGATGGACGATATAATCTGACAATGGACGCTCAGTATTTCCCTGAAGGCTTCTACACAATTACAGTTATCCTGAATACTGTGAATTCCACATTATCAGATGCACAACATATCATTGTATTTAGTGTCCGCCCTGCTAGAAGTGATCTAACTGCCAATCTCTACACGATTTCTACTCCGTACAATTCTGATGCTAATGTCACTCTCACCTATACCGATCTTGACCGGAGTGAGGGTATAACAACTGGAACCATCACTTCGATTGATGCAACGATAGAATTCACTCATCTTGGGAACGGTGTCTACGAAGTTTCTATTGATGTATCCTTATTTGGTCTTGGCTCTCAAACAGTGAATCTTACAGCTGATGCCTCTGGCTATGATGCGCGAAGTGTAATCATTACGGTCATTGTGACCCAGATTCACACTGACACAGATACTAAAGATCTCTCTCTGGATATGCCCGTAGGTTACACTCTGATATTCTTCATCACATACACAGATATTGATAACAATGTACCAATTTCTGGCGCTTCTGTTTCTCACAATTGGACTGGCTCAGTTGCGCTTGATATTATCTGGTCGGCATCAGATTCAGCATTTCGGGTGAATTTTACCACTACTGGGACTGATACCTTAGGCTTGTACCTGATATGGTTTAATTTCTCAAACGGTCCAAACTATGTGCCTGGATATATAGAGATTGAATTTGATATACGGACCCATACCACGATTTTCAATCTCGTAAGTGCAGTTCAGCCTACTGCTTTCAATGGAATCGTCAATATTTCCCTAAGATATTATGACTGGGATAGTAAGTCTGGAATTGACTCTGCCTTTGTGCAAGATCATGTATGGAATGGTACCAATTGGATTGCTACTACCCTTTTCAATCAAAACGGTGGTATCTACCTGATTCAGATAGATGCTTCACAATTCGGCCTTGGAATTCAGACATTTGATGTCTTCTTCAATTGGACCGGACCTGTACAACAATACGAGAACAAATCGATTGTCGTTTCTGTAAACATTATTGGAGTTAGCTCAGAACTAACCCTGATAGAGAATCCCGATTCTACAGCCTTCCTGTACAATATGACCTACACCATTCTCTTTAGTGAAACCGATGGTGGTCCAGGTATCACGAATACATCCAACCCGTATGGTGATGGCAATGTGTTCATCTATGTCACATTCGATGATCTTTCTGTGGATACTTCCCTTGTTGATATCTGGGAAGTGGATTATATCACAAGACCCGGACAATACCAGATCCAATTTAACACCTCTATCTTCGGCAGAACTGGAACCAACTACATGTATCTCTTCATTAACTGGAGCGCAGGAGTACAGCCAGGGTACACAAACCGAACTGACATCATTTCAGTAAAAATACTTACGCGTTCTACGATTGTTTCTATAGTTCCTGCAACCCCAACACCTTGGGGTGAGAACGCCACATTTTCATTCAGCTACGAGGATGTAACTGGAGAATTAGCAGAACTGATTCAAAATTCAACGAGTCTCGAAATTGCGCTCAATGTATCTGATTACACGTTGACATACGATGGAGTTGACCGTCTCTTTACTGTGTCCTTCAACACAAGTCAGTATGCAGGTTCTATTGGTCAGAAGTCAATAACCCTTACAATCATTTGGTATGGTTCGCCATACTACACAAACCAGACCAACAGAATTGTCCGAATATCAGTCACATCAAGAATAACCGTGCTTGATTACCAGTCGCCCCCATCCACACCATATCTCGATAATACTACTTTCATTATCACGTGGACTGATGTAACAAGTACCGTTTATGGCATAACCGGGGCAACCATAGAACTCTATAATGGAACAACGGCGATTCCCGGAATATACTACAACGTTACTGAGTTAACAGGAGGTTCCTATGAAATAGAGTTGGCATCCTATTACTTTGATCAACCTGGTGCATATTCAGTAAATGTAACTGCAACACAGACGTTGTTTTATCTTGATAGCGCAACTGCAATTCGAACTTTCACCGTACTATCTCGTACAACTAGACTATCGGCTGATGTCGTTGCGTCAGTACCTTATAATTTTCCAATAGAATTGACGCTATTCTATCAGGATGTCCTTACGGGAATTGATATTGGAAACACCTCCGAAGATGTTTCCATTGAGATTCTTAATGGAACCGGATGGATTTTTACTTCAGCTTGGATTTCATCCAGTGGATTCTATTCAATCTCAGTTGAAACCTCAAATCAGGTTGGTCTTGAAGTCGGAACAACATATGCTCTTGAGATACGATTCAGCTACACGTATCAAAGCCCATATTATGCATATGATGATATTTTTGTTTACTTTACTATCCGCAATAGAATCTCCTCTCTTGAACGGACTGAAAGTCCTATTCCCACCCCATACTTGGATTATGTGAATTTCACGGTCCACTTCAGCGATTCAGATGCGGGAGCTGGAATCGATAACGCAGACCTCTATGTATACAAGGGCCTAACAGAACTAGTTGAATCAACACATTGGCTCTCCTCCCCCTTAGGAAGTGGGTACTACAAGATTTTTGTACTTACATCTGCACTTGATGGACTTGGAATAACTGCTGTTACTGTATTTGCTAACTGGACCTTAGGTTCACCCTACCATGATAATGCAACTATAGTAGTAAATCTCAACGTAATTAACCGAGTTACAAATGTGGAGATTGTTTCACCTCCTTTACAAACGAATTTCTTAGAGAATGTTACTTTCGTTGTATCAATTATCGACTTGGGAACTGACCAAAGAATTTCGGTGACTAAGAGTCTCATCCAAGTTTGGAACGGTGTAACTCAACTCTCTTCCTCGAATTATTCCCTATCAGAGATAGGAGTGACCCAAACATACACAATTAGCATCAAATCAGACATTCTCTCATCGGTATTGGTTATTAATCAGAATCTTACCGTTCGATTTGATTGGTCCGGTAGTATACCTTACTATAAGGATGATTCCACCTCTACAAAGTACACACTGATTGCCAGAAGCACATATGTGTCAATTGATCGACCATCTAATACTGCCTATGGTGAGAACGCCACATTCACATTTGGATTCATTGACTCAACGACTTTACCTGAGGTATCTATTGACTTCTCAGCAACTGAAATGACAATATTCACTAATCTTACTGAGACTCCAGAATGGATCTATAATTCCGGTACTGGTCTGTTCACGATGTCCTTTGATACATCGCAATTTGGCCTCACGGGGCTTGTTGCTTTCCACCTCAACATAAGTTGGGCTAGAACTCCATACTACAGCAATAAAACTATGCAAACTGTGTTTCTTACGATAACATACAGACAGACTCAGGTTGACTTTCAGGCTCCAGTACCAACACCTTATGGCGACAATGTGTCTTTCACGATTTGGTTCCTAGATATTTCCGGACTAACTGAAACCGGGATACCTGATGCATCTTTGCTGCTGTACTATCTCGGTGCTCAAATACCTTCTGAGAACTACGTGATTAGTCCCGGCGGTGATGGCTCATTTGGTGTTGAATTCTACACTGGATACTTCTCTGAACCTGGAACGTATTACTTGAATGGCAGCTTTTCTTATGCTGGAGCTGAATTCAAAGAAGATGCATTTGCTATCCGACCCTTGAGTGTTCGCTATCGAACTACGATTCTATCAGCTGATCCAGTTGGTTCAGTGGGTTACGAAACTCCATTTGATATCATACTCTATTTCCAAGATCAACTTACATTTGCTGATATTGGAAATAGTTCCACAACATTCATCGAAGTCCTCAACGATACAGGAATTCCTTGGGTCTTCACAATTTCATGGAATGGAGTTCTTGATCAGTATGAAATGTCAGTAGAAACAGCTGGTCAAACGACACTATCTGTGGGAATAACGTACACCGTACATCTCAACATGAGTTATGCCAACCAGGCCCCCTTCTTCTACTGGGATGATGTTCATGTGCAGTTCACGATACGTTCACGTACAACGAC
>JARGGA010000462.1 GCA_029210805.1 Candidatus Thorarchaeota archaeon | reverse complement strand
CAATTTACGTCACAACTGGGTCAACCAGATTCACTCCTGAGTATTGACTGTCGAAGCCTGATGACATACAACATTCCTTTCAAGACCGATGCCACCTTTGTCGTTGTTGATTCGATGATTTCAAGGGTTGCAAATAATGCACTGGAAGGAAGAAGAAGGGAGTGTTTAGAGGCATTGAAAGAATTGCAGGAAGCAGAATGGTCGATTCAAAGCCTTAGCGATATTCAACCAGAGTATCTTCACAAAGTTGCTGACGTTCTTGATGAACGATTAACAAATCGAGTCACTCATGTTGTCGACGAAAATCAACGCGTTCGAAAAGGAATCGCATTTCTAAAGGCAAATGATATTTCCGATTTCGGATCACTAATGGTGGAATCTCATAATAGCTCTCGCGATTTATACGAAGTCTCACATCCCAATCTTGATTTTCTTGTGGATGTGGCGGGTAAACAGGATGGTGTATTCGGAGCCCGGCTTACTGGAGCAGGTTTTGGTGGTGCAGTATTGGCTTTGGTAAACAACAATAATATCTCTAGGGTCATCGAAGTTGTATCGAAGGAATATGAAACTGAAAAGGGAATAGTTCCTAATATCACTACAGTTTCAATCCCCGGCGGTGTAAAGGTAGAACAGGTATGAATCTTCAATAAAGCACACTTAATAACATGTATGCACTAAAATTTCAAAATGAGTCTAGTTTTGATTATCATCGGCATTTTTCTGATATTGGAATTATCGAACGTACTTATTATGTATCTCAAACCGGGTTCAACAAAGGCCAATGCAGTGGGCGTTTTCACGGCTTGGGAAAAATCAAAACAAGACCCCGAGGTTCATAATTTTGTAAAGTATCTTGTATGGTGGGTTGCTGGTACAAAGCTGATCTTCATTTCTTTGATGGTTGTCATCCTTTTCTTCGCAGACCCAATTACTCAATCATTTGCGATCATAGCATTGCTTCTCTCAACAGCCACATTCTATGTGAAACTGTTCCCATTGATCAGGAGCATGGATAGAGAATCCCAATTAGTGACAAAGGGTTATTCCAAAATGATAGGAGTAATGATTTTCATATTCATTCTTGCATTCATACTCGCCTACTTGGTTTCTGCGGGATATATTGTAGATTTCATAGTGTTCTAATCTCATGCAGAGGGAGTTTGGGACTCCCTCCATATTTGTTTCCGATGCAAATATCTAGACGTCAGAAGTAACAATAAGGAGCACAAATTTGGGTGTAGACCATGGGAAAAGATGAATTCAACGCGATCATCATCAGTGAAACACATTGGGACCGAGCTTGGTATCAGACATTTGAGCAATTCAGGCTTCGCTTGGTGAAGCTTGTAGATAATCTTCTTCATATCCTGCAATCGGATCCAGATTTCAGACATTATACATTCGATGGCCAAACAGTCGTTCTTGAGGACTATCTAGAAGTCAAGCCACAAAATCGAGAAGCAATACAAAAGCTAATCCAAGATGGTAGAGTGGATATAGGTCCATGGTACATTCTACCTGATGTGTTCCTTGTTTCAGGGGAGAGTCTTATCAGGAATCTGCTTAGAGGGAGACAGATAGCAAATGAATTTGGAAAGTGTATGGACGTGGGATACATCCCAGACCCATTTGGTCATGTAAGTCAACTGCCGCAGATACTCTCTCAATTTGGATATGATTCAGTTGTTTTTGCAAGAGGCACTGGAGATGAATCAGAGGAGCTTGGCTCAGAGTTCATATGGGAAGGAACAGATGGAAGTGAGATTCTTGCTCACTGGCTACCACTGTCATATGGGAATGCAGCCAATCTTCCCGACGATGTGGATGATGCAGTATCGGTACTAGAAGATGTTCTTAGTCAACTAAAACCGTGGTCAAAGATTGGCACCTATCTTTTGATGAATGGATCAGATCATCTCGAGCCACAAAAACATCTTCCTGAAGTTGTGAGAAAGTTCAATGAAAATCACGAGGATAAAATCGTTATCGGAACACTTCCGATGTTTGTTGAGAGAATCAGAGAACAACGTGAGAAACTGAAAAAATACAGGGGAGAGTTTAGGCGATCAAAATACCAGAACCTTCTTTCAGGTGTGTATTCCGCGAGGGTATACATCAAACAGGCCAATGAAGTTGGGCAGAGGCTTCTTGAGAGAAAAGTAGAACCTTGGTGCACGGTTTCAAAGATTCTGGGTCACAAATACCCGATGGATGAGATACGAATGGCATGGAAGTATCTCTTACTCAATCATCCTCATGACGACATCTGCGGTTGCAGTATTGACGAAGTTCATGATGATAATATGCTTCGGTTTCGTTGGATTGGCGAAATAACACAAGAGCTAATGGAAGGTACACAAGAACAACTTGTGAAAGAGGTTCAGACTACATCGCCAGGAATAGCAGTTCTCAACCCATCTCCGTACACAAGAGATGGTGTAGCAATTCTAGAAATGCCTGCTTCTGATTTTAGATTCGCTAGACTTGGCAGCATCCAGTTGAAGGACCCAAATCTAGAGGCAAAGACTCCCTTAGAGGCAGCCAAAAATGACATCCACATTTCATTCGTGCGTGACCGAGGATTTGATCTTCCACCAACTGAAGAGAGAGAAATTACTGTTGACAATGAAACAATTTACGAATATGATTTTGATTTCTCAGGTTTGGCAATGGCATTTCCAGGGATTCGAGATATTCTGAGACATCTATCCACCGCATATCGAATTCGAGTGAATTCAGAAAACAAAATTGTTGAGGTATGGGCTCGAAAGTTTGATGCAGATGGGTCCACATCTTCTTTTCTAACACTAGAGGATTCTACTGGAAAAACAGTACCAATTCAGATTC
>JARGGA010000018.1 GCA_029210805.1 Candidatus Thorarchaeota archaeon | reverse complement strand
ATAATCAATGGGCTCCACTTGACCATGACGGCCTTTCAACATGCTTTCCACCAAGAAGATGTTCGTTGCCTTTTCCACACCTATACCAGAGTAGTCAGGTGAGATATCTGGGGTTCTTAGGTTGTAGTCAGTTGAAAAGAGCCCGACTGCAAGAAATAGATCGAATTCAAGCAAAGTCTGGACTGCCTTTGTGACTGAATCACGCAGTTTCTCTAGATTTCCAGCGAACTTCTTGATGTTCTTGAACTGCTTGTCAGCAAATTTTCTGCGGAGTTTATCCTCTAAATCATTGACCTGCATTGGCATAAGTTTCACTGGCAAGGCAATCTCTTCACTGATCACGCCGGTGGCCCAGTCAGCCTCACGTGCAGATAGCCCGAGGTCTTGAACTAGCTTATCCTCGGCATTTTGTATTGTATCAGTGAAGGTTTCAATGATTTCTGCAGGAAGCATATTCCTCATGGCACCGCTTTCAGAACCATCCAAATCTGCAGATTGAAGAATACTGATTATCTGTTGACCACCCAGTGTGATTTGGCTCTTAACTATCCGTTTTGTGATCTCGTCATTGAGCCATGCTTCCATTTCTGCAATAGCGGTTGGAAATGATTTCACTGCTTTTCTGTAGCGGTCGAGTTCTGGGGCGACTCCTTCTGTAATGTCACCGTCTTCATTGAGATTCTCAAGAATTTCTTTGACTTTCGTAAGCTGTTCGGAATCCAGGTCTTTTGCAAAAGTACGGACAGACTCATTGGTGGGGATTTTTCCAAATTCATCAGTTAGTTTACAAGCTGCATCAACCACCCTGTAGTTACGCGAATAGAACCCGATTGTTTGCTCAGGAAGGACATCGGCGATGCTCCAGTCTTTACCCAAGATTTCCACATTATCAAGCATATCGACTGAGTCATCATATGAACCAAAGGGAGAGATATAGAATACGAGGTCATATCCTTGAGCGTAATCCTTTGCGTTCTCACCCTCAGATAGAACATATACAGGGCACCATCTGTCGGCTCCCTCTCGTATCAAAGTGTCGAATACTTTTTCATCATTCGTTATGATGACCCTGCCCTCTATCCGGCGGGGCTTGATTTTCCGATATAAACCACGTATTTGGCTCAGATTAGTTTGAAGGGTAGTTCTCTGTTCCTCTGAGAGTTTGCTGGACATAGCCATTGCATCTGCAAAATAGATCTGTCTTTTCTGAATCTCATCAAGTCGTTCAGGAGGTAGCGGAAAATACAGAAACAGTTTATCCTTGGCATACCCTGTGTTGGCGTATCCGCGAATAATATCTAGAACCTGCTCGAATATCTTTCGTACATCAGTACTTCTAAGAATCATATTGGAGCTAGCGCCAAATTGAATTTCGTAGGCTGCTTTGACAATGTTGACAGCTTGTCTTGCCCCAATACCAGGTACCGCCGCTACAAGATCCACCCTGGAATCCAGAATCACCTTCAGAGCTACAGGGTCACTTCCAAAGTGCTCTATTAGTGCCTGTCGGACTTTGTCGCCTACGCCTGGAATGTCAGAAATGTTCTCAATGCTCAATGCTTCTACCCCTGATTGGCAACTTCTTGTGTCGTCTATCTGTTCCCCTAAAAGGTTTGACTCTCGGACTGTTTGAGGAATCGAATTTTGCCTCCCATCGATGAATACAAGAATTCTTTGAATCCTTATGCGGAGATTTGTTATGAATTATCACTGAAAAACCCCCTAAGAAAAAGAGAAACCGCGCGAAATCAATAACCCAGAGCCATATTTACAATGTTCAGTGGCTTTTCCCCTCGAATGAAACGTAGAATGTTCTCAGCTACAAATTGAATCTGGTCCCTCTCGATGTTCTCTGAAAAGGCTGCTCTATGGGGGGATAGTACGACGTTTTCTAATTCGTGGAACGGATATTTCTCAGAAGGCATCTGTCCAGAACCTCCCCATATAGGAGGATAATCCCACCATACGTCCAGTGCAGCGCCGCCAATTCGATTTTCTTTGAGAACTTGGTATAACGCGCCTTCGTCGATAATTGCACCTCTTGAGATATTGACGAGAAGTGATTCTCGTTTCATCCATGAAATGAATTGTCCATCTACTAGGTTCTTAGACTCTACAGTCAGTGGCAATGTAAGAAGCACAAAATCCGCCGTTTTGACAGATTCTTCCACCTCATCAATTCGAACAACCTTATCCACCAATTCACTTTGTTGAGAGGTTCCAGTTCGAGTTGCTGCATGAATTGTCACATCAAATGAGCGGAGGCGCTTCGCAACTTCTGCGCCAATGTTGCCAAGTCCAACAATTAGACAGGTCTTGTTCCGAATTTCGATATTTGGAAAGGGGCCACCCCATGCCATACGCCAATTACCTTTCCGCATATCTGAGTCGCAGATCATAATGCGTTTGGATAGAGAAAGAAGAAGCATTATGGTGTATTCTGCAACTTCTGCGGCGTTGACGTGTGAGTTGCATACAATGATGTCGCCACGTTCAAGTACAGCCCCTCTGTCAATTTTGTCAATGCCGGCACCAAATCCATGTATCATCTTCAGTGATTTTGCTGATTGAATATACTCTGCGGGTACTCGACCGGTTGCAATAATATCAGCATCGCTTCCCAGAGAGAGCATGGATTCTACGGTCCGATCGGATTGAACAACAATTGCTTCGTTCCCAATAATATCCTGAATGATCTTCACGGTTTCTTCTGGATATGGTATTAAAACTTTCAAAATGCAAACACTCCCAACAATGATTGCTATACTATATGTGCTTAATAAGAAAGAGTTGTGGTCAGTGGCATTTGAGCACCAACTGACCATTTTTCAATTAGTAAGACCGTGCAACATAGACGATTTCTGTAGCAACTTTTCCGCAGTTCACACATACACCAGTTGCTACATCTTCTACATCTGACCGAGTTCCTCGAACTTCTCCACCTGTCTTTTCCTTGATTGCTTCGTCACAGGGAAGCCCGTCCATCTCAGTGGTACAGAAGGGAATTCGAGCAATCTTACCCTTCTCTAACGCATCTTCAATCGTTCCCATAGAATCTGCATCGACTATGAGTCCTTCGAACTTGGATTCCGCAATTGCCCGGAGATTCGCATCAATCTCTTCGCCTAGAGTATTGATAGTCTTCTTCAATGCAGAGAGTTCAATGGGCTCCCGCTTCATTGTATCACGACGCATAAGAACAACCTTCTTCTCCTTGATATCGCGAGGGCCTGCTTCAACTCGTATAGGAACGCCTTTCATCTCCCAATAGTTGTACTTCCAACCGGGGGTTTGCTCCCTCTTATCAAGATGAACACGGATGCCAGCTTTTCGTAGAGTCTTTACAATATCATTACAATAGTCCAGTACCTCTTTCTCTGTCTGTTCCTTGTAGATAGGAACGATGACAACCTGATAGGGAGCAATTTTGAAGGGTATTCGCAATCCCTTGTCATCGCCATGGATTGAGATCATTGCACCATATATTCGTGATATTGCAGGGCCATAACAGGTCTGCCATGCATTGACTGTTTCATTGTTCTCATTCAAGTAAGTAACATCGAATGCTTTAGCGAAGTTATCACCAAGATCGTGAGTTGAGGGAAGCTGGATAACCTTTCCATCAGGCATCAACGTATCAGCTGCATATGTGTTGAAACCTCCAGGAAACTTGTCCCACTGTGTTCTCCTGAACACCATAACAGGAATTCCAAAGTGTTCAGTGACCACCTCTTTGGTGATCTCGATATCTTCTTGCACCTGTGCCAATGCTTCTTCATGAGTCGCGAAGACATTATGGCTCTCAATCCAAAGAAATTCACGACCTCGTAGGAAGGGACGTGTGCTCTTGATTTCAGACCTGAAAACCGAGCATCTTTGGTAAAGCTTGAAGGGGAGGTCCCTCCAGCTTCGGAGCCACAGTGAATACATTGGATAGATGGCGGTTTCACTAGTTGGCCTCAGAGCTAAGGGTTCTTCCAGTTTCTCTCCATCGCCAATCTCCTTTATCCAAAACACTTGAGGGGTGAATCCCTCCACATGGTTGGCTTCTTTGATAAGGTTGCTCTCAGGAATCACCGTGGGAAAGAGCATAGGGAGATGGTCTCTACTTTGAAATGCATCTTCAAGATAAGCGAACATCAGGTTCATTGACATAACACTCCAAGGTAGGAACGGTGTAAAGCCCTTGACCCCATAGCGGATGTCAGCTAATTCAGCGACCTTGCAAATTTCTCCGTACCAATCGGGAAAATTCTCC
The DNA here is from genome assembly GCA_029210805.1 of Candidatus Thorarchaeota archaeon. GTDB lineage: Archaea > Asgardarchaeota > Thorarchaeia > Thorarchaeales > Thorarchaeaceae > MP5-2226. The sequence continues at coordinate 16,377 of JARGGA010000018.1, read as the reverse complement.
TCCTTACTGATATCGAAGATAGCTTGTTTCTTGTCTTTGTTGCTTCTACTACCGTTCATAATATCATCTCATTATGATGTGACTGAGTTTTAGAGTATCGGCTAGGATGTAAAATCAGACTTCTAGTTAAATGGAACGCATTCACCTAGCATATCGTTCACCAAGGTAACGTCCCTTCATGTTCTTATTTAAAGTCTGCTGTAAGCAAGGTTAACGCTTTGTCGTATTGTTACCTACTTCTTTGATTCGCTCATCCCACTTGTATTTCTTCATCATCTTAACAACGCCAGGAGGCACCAATGTTGTCCACTCTTCGTTGTTCCAGCGAATAAGATCACGAACATGGTTTGCGCTATATGCTGAACGCTCAAGGAGCGTAGTTTCATCGATTTTAATGCCAGAATCCCTCATCAATCGCTGCACGAGCACATTATGGGTGTAGGCCTTCTCAAAATAGGGTACATAGCTCTTTAGATGTGCAATCCAAAGTGGATTGATATTGATATCAGGAATTGGAATAATGTCTATCCTATCAAGTGGTAGTCCTTCGTCCATTATTGCACGCTTGATGAGCATAACACGCTCACCACCAGTGAATGGATTATTTGGAGTATGGGAATATTGGGCACTACCAATAATTATTACGAGGTCTTCGCCTTTATTTAGAATCTGCTTAATGGTGTGCATATGGCCCAAGTGAATTGGCTGGAATCGCCCAATGAATACAGAACGCATGAAAATCAATCGATTCTGGGATTCATGTGGTAAATAAGGATTGGGCAAAGGGTGGTTTTAGCGAAACTCTTAATGAAAAGTGCCTTCAATGTATAGCAGGTCCAGAGAAATGATTGAGATTGATGGTTCATATGGTGAGGGCGGCGGTCAGATTTTACGTACATCGGTTTCGCTCTCAGCTCTTACACTCAAACCCGTTCGAATCACCAAAATCAGGGCTGGTAGGCCACAACCTGGTCTTAAAAGGCAACACCTGGCCGGAATTGAGTTGGTTGCCCAATTAGTGAATGCCGAAACCAAGGGACTCGAAGTTGGAAGTACACAGATTGAGTTTATTCCCACAGACCTGCAGTCAGGAGATTTTGAGTATGACATTGGGACAGCTGGTGCTATCTCATTGGTTCTTCAGGCAGTACTACCTCCAGCCATACTCTCGCAAGAACCAGTGCGATTCAGAATCAAGGGAGGCACAGATGTTTCATGGAGTCCGCCTGTGGATTACCTAAGTGAGGTATTCGTGCCCATGATTGCTCAAATGGGACCAAAGATAGAAATCCATCAAAATAAGCGAGGGCACTATCCGCGAGGCGGAGGAAGTGTGAGCGTGGAGGTCCATCCAACTAGCGAAATTTCCACTATTACCCTAGTTGATTTTGGAGAGATTGCATCAGTTACGGGTGTTTCTCATTGCGTACGGCTACCGGACCATGTGGCAGACAGACAAGCTAGTGCCGCTGAATATGAGATAGAAAACAAAGAATTGAATCTTGAGCCAATTAGACGAGAATGGTATCCCAAGAGTAATGATCCTCATCTTGGTGCTGGAAGTGGAATTGTTCTGTGGGCAGAATCTAAGAGCGGTATTAGAATTGGAGCAACTGGATTGGGAGAGAGAGGTAAACGTGCAGAACAGGTGGGCAAAGAGGCGGCTCAGTATCTCCTACAAGAGCTGGCAACAAAAAGAGCAGTTGACAAGCACCTGAGTGATATGCTGATACCTTATCTTGCTCTGGCAAACGGAGAGAGCAAGATCGGTGTTACTGAAATCACTTCTCATCTTGTCACAAATATCTGGGTTGCAAAGAAGGTTCTTGGGGCAGAAATTGAAGTTCAAGGAAATATAGGAGAACCCGGAATTGCTTCAGTCAGAGGTATCGGGTTTTCTCTTCTTGAGTGATGCAACATGCTCAGCAATGGAATCCTGAAGTGAGTCTAAATCTACTTCGTCCACGGCATCTTGAAGTAATTCAGGAACGCCGGTGCCATCAGTCGCGGTTATTTCGTATGCATTCGGAACCAATTTTCTGGCTTCTTCTAGCTTTTCTGGAAATGTAATGTCGATCTTATTGAATGCAATGAGAATAGGGATTATTGGGAACATTCGCTGGACCTCTCTCAGCAGGTTCATCTGATCGTCAATACTCCACCCACATGCCTCTGATGGGTCTATTATGAAGACTATTACATGTGCGAGATACTTGAGGGCTGTAATGGCCTGTCGTTCAATCTCGTTTCGTTTGCTCATCGGTCTGTCAAGAATTCCTGGTGTATCAACAATCTGAACGCGATAGTCGCGTATCTTGAGATGTCCAATAATCACATTCTTTGTGGTGAACGGATAGTAAGCAATTTCAGGTTCAGCGGTGGACACTTCTCGGACCAACGTTGACTTGCCAACATTGGGAAAGCCCGCGCAAACGATTGTGGGGGAATCCACAAGAATTCCTGGTAGACTCGCCAGTTTCTTTTTGGCCTCGATCAAGAAATCGATATTTTTGGAAGTCGCTCGTATAATTGAGGCTATACGTCCCTTGGCCGCACTGCGAGTCTTCTTCATCTGTTTGGCGTCTTCGGTGAGTTTGAGAGCCTCTAAATGGTCTCGTAAAATCTGCTCAATAGGAGGTAAGCAACTATAGACAGCTCCAAGTGATTTTTTCAGTTTGTCTGTGCCCACTAGAATCTCGGTAAGTTCGAGATAGAATGGATGGAGTCGATCAATTGTCGGAAACCCTTCTACAGACTCCTTTAGCTTGCTCTTTATCTGTTTTCCAAATTCTGCTAGTCTGGCATACTCTCTAATTTTTGCCCGTGGAACTTTCTTGATCTCTTTAGAGCTCTTCATGCTCAGTTTCTTTGATTTCGAATGAGCAAATTCGATAATCTCATCTGCAGTCATTATTGTTGGGATTCGCTTGAAAGGATTCAGAGCGCTAGCCATATCCTGCAGTCACCACTCAGCTATCGTCAGTCCCTAGAACAGCTTTTAAAAGGATTGACAGGGCCATAACCAGTACGAAGCCCCACAGGAGCTATCTTATAATGAGTCTTCCAACAGGTGCGACAGTAGTCGGAATAAAGTGCACAGATGGAGCAGTTGTTGCTACTGATTCCCTTATCAGTTGGGGAACAATGGTCCTGACTGATACAGGTGTAAAAGCATTCAAGCTAACCGACACCATCGTGCTAGCTTCTGCAGGTCTAACATCTGACTATCAGATGCTTGTCAATAGACTTCAGGCGCAAATCAAACTCTATGAATTAGACCACAAGAAAGCTATCTCCGTGAAGGCTCTCTCGAAAATGGTTGCAAACACCTTATACTCACGTCGCATGTCACCATTGTATGTGCAGACTGTCATCATTGGTCTTGACAAAGATGGTCCTGCTCTATACGGTCTTGACATGGGAGGTTCCCTGATTCCTGATGAATTCACAGCAACCGGGACAGGTGTTCGAACAGCATTCGGTGTGCTTGAGATGAATTACAAGCCTACTCTTACCGTGAAAGAAGCCGAAGAGATTGCAATCCAAGCTGTTCGTGCAGGAATTGCTAGAGATGTTCAGTCCGGCGGAGCAATTCGTATCATGAGTGTCACAAAGGACGGAGTTTCTGAACGCACTGTTGACAATTAATGCGCGTGCGTTCTTTGGGAGTGCATTCGCTCATCTTCCGTGCACATACATCGTCAAGATATAGCGTAGCAGCCTTGTTGGGTTCTGTTGAAGTTGATTCTAGACTGCAATCCCTGAATATTCATGCTCCAATAGATTCACCTGATTCTTTAATACGGCAGGGAATTGGGCATGGAAATGTGGTTGTGGCTCATTCAGTCATGAGCACTCAAACAAATCGGATTACACATGAAGTGCGCCATATCAAAAAAGAGTTTGATAATCGAGTCATCTTGGTAGCTGGAGGGCCACACGCTAGTGCGCGACCATCCGAGCTCATTGAGATGGGGTTTGATTATGTAGTGATTGGTGAGGGCGAATCATCCTTCCGAGAGTTGCTCTATCAGTTGCTGAATGATTCTGACCCAATTTCTGTTCCAGGAGTGGTTTCCAAGGATTCCGATACATTTCCCCTTCCAAAGTCACTTCCAAGGATTACCTTAGATGATTATCCACCTTTTGCACTTGGAATGAATATAGTAGGACCAATTGAAGTAACTCGAGGATGTCCATATGGCTGTAAGTTCTGTGCCACTCCTTTTCTAACCGGAGGTGTTGTTAGACACAGAAGTGTAGATTCAGTGGTGCACTGGCTGAGAAAAGCTGTTAATGAAAGAGGTTTCAGGCGTACATGGTTCCTATCTCCAAATGCACTGTGCTATGGTGGCAGGGGAAGACGAGTTGTCATGGACCAACTCACATTGCTTCTCAAAGAAACCAAATCAGTTGAAGGACTTGATCTGTTCTTTGGTTCATTCCCATCTGAGGTAAGGCCAGAGTTTGTCACTAGTGAAATCTTGGAAATGTTCAGACAATATGTTTCGAACAGAACACTGCAGATTGGATTGCAGTCTGGCAGTGATAGTGTCTTGGAGAATGCGAATAGACATCACACGGTACAAGAGGGTCTTGATGCAATTGATATCGCAATAGACACAGGGTTCATTCCGCATGTGGATATGATATTTGGATTGCCAGGTGAAACTGAGAAGGATGTAGAAGCCAGCCTACAAATCTGTGAAGACCTAGCATCGATGAAAGCGAATATCCATGGCCATGTATTCATGCCCCTGCCAGGCAGCGAATGGGAAAGCATGCCTGCAGGACAGTTGAGTGATAGAACAAGACAAATTCTGGGCGAATTTTCTCGGAAAAAAATTATGACTGGTTCATGGAGCCATCAAGAATCTCTCGGTAAGAATCTTGAAGGTAATCAATAATCTCTTTGTTCATTGCCAAATCCTATTAAGAGTCAGACAAAAGAACCTGAACGATTCATAAATTGACACCAGACATGCCAACCGAACTCCGAGAAAAACTGGAGAAGCAAGGTTATCACCTACTTGGAGAAAGGGGGGGCTACAAAGCATGTCAGTGGCAAAAAAAGAGCCTACTACATGGTGACACATGTTACAAAGAGAAATTCTATGGAATTGAATCACATCGTTGCCTGCAAATGACCCCTGTAGTTGACAAGTGTACCCAGAACTGCGAGTTCTGTTGGCGAGTGACACCACAAGATGTGAATGTGTCATGGAACCAAACAACGGTCAGACCTGATGAGGTGTTACCTCCTGTAGAGTTGCTAGATCAAACAATGATGGCTAATCTCAGGTCGCTTGGAGGATACAATCCAGAAGCAGGAGCAAAAGTATCCCAAGAAAAGTATCTTGAGGCAAGAAAGCCTAAACATGTAGCAATTTCACTGGCAGGAGAACCGACACTATACCCATTCCTCAGTGAGTTCATAGAAGAAATCCATCGAAGAGAGATGACTTCCTTTCTAGTCAGTAATGGCACAACACCAGATACTCTAGCAGAACTTACTCTACCCACGCAGTTATACATCACGCTTGCAGCTCCTGATAAGGAAACGCACACGCGATTACTCAGACCAGGAATACCTGATGCATGGGAAAGGCTGATGGAGTCACAGGAACTTTTGAACTCCCTTGATTGTCGTACTGTTAACAGACTAACCATGGTAGCAGGGCATAATATGCATGATATCAGAGCGTATGCGAACCAGATACTGATTGGTGAGCCGGACTTCGTTGAAGTGAAGGGATACATGCATCTTGGATCATCAAGAGAAAGACTTGGAAAAAGTAATGCACCTGCTCACAGAGAGATTCGTGCATTCTCAGAAAAGCTAGCAGCATTGACAGGTTACTATCTTGTGGATGAACAGATTGAGAGTAGAGTGGTACTTCTTTCTCGCATAAAACACATAAAGAGGCTGACATGAACAGCCAGAGGGATGAATACAAAATGGACTTTGAGAGCAGTTTCAATGAGATACGACGTGAAATTGAGGCGGATGACCTAGTACGTGAAAAAATACTTCCCCTTTCAAGATCTGCTGTTAGAAAGTGTTCAGAGTCTATCAAACTTGCTCACCGAGGCGAGTATGAAGCTGCAAGGAGAGGTCTCGAAGAAGCCAACGAGTTGATTATGAAAACAAGACAGGAGATGGATAAAAGTTCCTACCTAAGTAAGTCTAGAATCTTGGACACTGCGTATCAGGAACTCACTGAAGCCGCGAATGTTCTATCCATTCTTGAAAAGAATTCATTGACTCCCCCCAGTACCTTTGATATTCCCTCAAGGGCATACCTCACAGGATTAGCGGATACAATTGGGGAAATTAGAAGAGCAATACTTGAAAGATTGAGAAATGATGATATCGTTAGGGCAACGGAATTTCTTTCAATAATGGAAGAAGTCTTTGAGGAACTCAATGGTTTTGACTTTCCCAACGCAATAGTTCCGGATCTACGAAGAAAATGTGATGTTGCGAGGGGCATAATAGAGAGAACTCGTGGTGATCTCACTACCGCTGTACGCCAAGACCGTTTAATCAATGAGATTGGTCGCTTTGAAGAAAGGATGAAGGGAGAGTAAGTGAATGATCAAACCCGAAATTTGGTTCACATTGTACACTTTGGCCAAGCGCGGAGCTCTTCATGATACAGTGCTTTTGAAAACCAGTCAGCTTGGAAAAGATATGGAGATAAGTCAGCAAACTGCATCGCGAAGAATCTCGGAGTGCGTCGAGTATGGGTTCCTTGTGAGAGTGCATACTGTAAATGGAATGCAACTTCGGATCAATGGTAAAGGAAGAGAAGAGCTGTTGAAAGTGTTTAGTAGTCTAGAAATTGCCTTTGCACCTCCAAAGGATGAAATCAGTATCCAGGGGCACATTGTGGGAGGCCTTGGAGAAGGGGCATATTATGTGGAGGTGTATCGAGAAAGGTTCAGGAAAGCACTGGGATTTGAACCGTTTGCTGGAACGTTGAACGTTAGAGTTACTGAGGAAGAGTCGCGAAAAGCGATTAATAGAATGAAACATACACCACCTCTAATGGTGACGGGATTCAACCATGAGGGGAGAACCTTTGGTGATGTTATTTGCTATAGGGTGAAGGTCAATGACAAGATAGAGGCGGCCATCGTAATTGCACAGAGGACACACCACAGTAGAGATATTCTTGAGATAATTGCACCAGTAGACATTAGGAAGGCTCTCAAACTCGATGATGAAGCGGAAGTTACTCTTACTGTCGTGCCCCTTCATATGGCAATATAATCAATAACCATATTCACCAGTGAGGGGGACAAATGCAACACCTCCCCAGCGTCGCTGTGTAATGCGCCCGTCTTTTGATTTCTCGACCATCATTAATTCTTGATAGAATCCAGGAGAGCCTACTGGAATTAGCATGATTCCCTCTGGAGCTAGCTGATTTAGTAGAGGTTTAGGAACTGAAGGCGCAGCCGCAGCAACAAGAATTCGGTCAAAGGGGGCATACTCGGGAAGGCCTTTTCCTCCATCGCCTTGAATCAGAGTTACTCGATCTGCATACCCAGCACGTACAAGATTTTCTCGAGCAAAATCAATTAGTTTCTCAACAATTTCAAGTGTGTATACATGACCAGGATTTGTAGCATCGATATTTGCAACTATTTCTGCGCATAATGCCGCGTGATAGCCTGACCCCGCACCTACTTCAAGAACTTTCATCCCCTCAGCTAATTTGAGGCCTTCACACATTATAGCGCACATATGAGGAGCGGATATCGTCTGACCATGCGAAATAGATAACGGGTGGTCTCGATAGGCCATATTTCGGCTCTCTGGGAGAACAAATTCTTCTCTTGGAACTACTCGTAATGCATGTTCTACTCTTCCAGTGGTTAGGTATCCTCTCGATTTCAGACCTTGAATGAGGCTCTCCCTATTTTTCTCGAGTCGATTGTCAGACATCTGAACCAAATGATGATATACGTGCAATGATAAAAGCATTGAGAGGGTTCATGCGACCATGCGCAGAGTGTCATTTACAGCATACGGTCACGAAAATGTAGTGGGAAATCATCGAACCACTGTTGAGTTGACAAGTGAGGGTTTTCTGACGCCTCAAGGGACCTGTATTATTGGGATTCTATCCACAATGACTCTCAGTGCTCTGGATGAAGATATCAAGAAGATGGCTGCTTTAGCAAGTACAAGAATCACTCTCAAACTCAGAGTAAGCGGAATTGCAGAGGAGATTACAGGATGGGGAAGCCCTGGTCTGAATTATTCAGATTCAATGAGCATGGTAGCTCGAACTAGTGACTATGAATGTGGAAGGACCTTGATGATCAGAGCTAACAAAGCAGCATCTGATCTCAGTAGAGAATTTGTAGCTCATCTGCAGAAACTCAACAATCCTATTGAGTGTGAACTTATCTATACTACAGAATAATAGCGTCAACTACAATGTGGTACTCGTATGGAGCGCTATCCCGAACTCTTCGAATCAGGGAGATTTCATCTATCCTGCGACCTTCTTTACTCACCAATTGCTTGATCTTCACGGAGATAGCTCCTTCAGGGTCTTCTCCACCAATGAAATCATAGTAGTGCATTATCCCACCTCGTTTTAGCAGACGACATGCTTCGGAAATGAAATCCGAAGACCCAGATGGGTGGTTCATTATCACACGGTCTGCAATCTGGGATTTTGTTGCTTTCACGTAGTTCCGAATATCGTGATTGACTGCTTCTATCTGACCTATTAGTCGATTCATTGGCATACTCATTTTCAGAAGTGCAATGGCATTGGGATTGATATCTACAGCAGTCACCTTACAATCGACTTTCCTGGCTATATGAAGAGCGAACGGGCCGACCCCAGTGAACATATCTACTACATGCTCATTCTTCCCAACCAATTGAGCAATCCGGTTATGTTCCTCAAGTAATCTGGGACTGAAGTAGGCTTTCGCGAGATTGACAGCGATTTTGCAGCCATATTCAGTATGAGTGGTACTGGTCTTGTCTAACCCTGCAAGTAATACATATTCCCGCGTTCGTAAGGTTCCCTTGATTGCACCTTTTTTGCCTAAAATTGTTGTAAAGTTTGAGCGGACTTGGAGAAATGCTTCACCAATAGCATATTGAAAATCAGACAGCTCCTCTGGAATCTCGAGAACTGCAATATCCCCAATCAAATCATACGCACGAGGAAGGAGATCCAGTTGTTCCTCAGTAAGTATGCCCTCTAAAGCATCCCTCAAAGTTGTGGGACCTGTGTAGGTTGATGGGAACTCTCTCGTTCCAGTAGAATATGCGATTGAGTCTAAGTCAGGTAGAATCTGGTCCAATACAGCGTGATCAATTAGTGGTATGTATAGTTCCCCATCTTCTGCAACGAGTTTGAAGTCTGTATTCAAGAGTTCCAAATCAATAAGACGGCGTCTGATTTGTTCACCATGCTCAACTGGAATGCACAAGTAGGGATTCTCTTTAGTCATTGCACTTGCTTGGTGGTGTTCTGCCTAAGACAATTCCGCTTGCTCAGCGAATCGGATGTACTCTCGTCTAGCACCATCTTTTGTCCCTACCATCACTTGGTAAAACTCCGGAACCTCTTTTGCAACAGGAACAACTCTCTGAAGAGTACCACTTACTTCTAGAATGTCTCCTGTAGAAAAGAGTCCAGTGAAGGCACCATCATAGACCATAACTCTAGAAACAAGTTTGTTTTCGGGGGTTTTTGTCAATGCCGTTCCCACCAACAACGAGGGATGGAAGATTCCATAATCTGCATTTTCTACTTCAAAGTTTATTCTTATTGGCTCCTGAGAGACCTGTATGTATGTTTCATCACCATGTGTAATAGGAGCCTCTTCAGGCCAAAGAACTGGTGTAATTCCTATGCATTGTTCATCGTAATAGAAAGCAAATCTTCGAGAGAACAGTTTCTTCATGTCCTCAACTGATAGAGAGGGGATTCGATTCATTACTCGGGAGATACCTGTATCCCACTCCTCAAGATTGCGAAGTCGTACATGAGTATCCATAGAGGTTTGTTCATGATTCCTTTGAAGATTCCACGAGTTCTCAAACCCATAAACGTTCATATTGATATCAGAGAACTCAGGATTATGCCCCTTCCAAGCGATACTACCTGCAATGCCAATGTCCTTGAGGGGTATTCCTAGTTGAGTATGGAGTGCTGTAGCCATCCCTTCTACCGCATCCTCAAGCATATCCCTAGGGCCATGAGCAAGTATCTCTTCAAGCCGAATATCGGGTCTATAATGTTCCGCTATGTGTTCGAATGGAACCTCAAGCAGTGTTGTGCCGAAGTGATTGTCTTCAACCAAATAGCCTGCAGGAGCAATCTCAAGACCATCCATCACAGCTTCTACATTGCCATAGAAGATACGTCTGTACTTTTGACCGGAAAACTCCCATCGGCCTTCAGAAGCGGGTATGTATTTCAAAAATGAAAGAACACGATTTTTTGGCTGAATATAACCTAGAACAACAAACATTCTTCCGTCGGTATCCCGAATAATATCGCGATCGCGGACAATATATCGTTGAGAGGTTCCAGACACTGACTATCACCTGAATCGTAATAGGTTCCACAAGGTACAAGACTAGATAGGTGAACCAATACCTATGCGCATTCTGCATCTCTGTGACAGCCTTAATCCTGCCGGTCTTGGGGGGTATGAATCACACCTTCATTATCTATCGAAGGAGATGGCAAAATACTCACATGAATCGTATATTGTGACCCAATCTCCAAACCGGAATTCACCTGAATCCATAGACCACGATAATTACAAAATAATCCACCTTCCTGGTAATTATCTTGAGGCGAGAAAATGGGTATTTTTCTCGGCGCCTGAGGAAAGCAGAGAGAACCTTGTTGATCAGTTATTCGAACCCAATGATATGGAAAGCAATGTTGATGAATTGAAAAAACAACTACTAGCAACAATTGATGTAATCAAGCCAGATATTATTCACGCACACAGTACGTATGTGGTATTCAATAGAGTCCTCCACACTTTGGTTGAAGATGGGAAAATCAAACAAATTCCTCTAGTTGCAACAATTCATGGACTTTCAAAACCTCTGATTCTTCCCAGTGGTGAAAAAACAACTGATTACAATCAACTTGTGCAGTTCTGCCCATTTGATCTGTTCTTGGCGGTCAGTGATACCGTAGCTGTAACTTTGAGAGAGCATCTCTCTCCGATTGGTCTTGAACACATCGTCAAACGACATTACATTGGTATCAATCTAGATGCATTCCGTCCAGATTCCAAGATGAAAAAGAAGTGGGATATTGCTTTTCTTGGAAGGTTGGAACCAATGAAATCAGTAGATGTTTTTCCGGAGATGTTGGAGATACTCAAGAAGACCCATCCAGACTTGAAAATGGTCATGACAGGAGAGGGGTCTCTTCGCCAGAGTGTGCTTGAGGAATTCTCACGGCGTGATGTTGCATATATGGTAGATTATCTTGGAGTGGTGGAAACTTCCGAAGTCGCGAACATAATCAATAGCGCCAAGATCTTCCTATATCCATCAAGAATGGAACCATTTGGTCTCTCAGTGATAGAAGCTATGGCATGTAGCGTTCCCGTAGTGACTTCAAATGTGTACGGTCCAAGTGAAATTATAACTCATGAAAAAGATGGATTGACTGTTACTCCAGGCGATGCAGTGGCACTAGCCTCCGCCATCAAAAGACTGTTGAGTGATAGTGAATTGTACGATCAAATCCGAAATAATGCTCGAAGTACCGTGCAAGAGAGATTCGATATACAGGTTCAGACCAAGAAGCTTGTAGATATCTATACAACATTACTTGCAGAAAAGAAAGTGCAAGAAGAATAGGAAGAGAGGGATAATCACCCCTCTCATAAGGAATTATAGCTTTTTCTTGCAGAAGAACCAGTCAGCACAATCATATCCTTCATTCATGCGCTTCTCAGCTTCCTCGGTTGTTTTTGGAGGGGGTACAATTACATCGTCACCAGGTTGCCAATTTGCAGGGGTTGCCACTTTGTACTTATCTGAAGTCTGAAATGCGTCAATGACACGAACAATCTCTGCCATATTTCGCCCATTTGATAGGGGATAGTAGATTAGAGCTCTGAGCTTGAACTCTGGATCGATGAAGAATACTGCACGAACTGCAGCAGTTCCGCTCTGAGCTGGGTGAATCATACCATATTTAGTGGCAACGTTCATGCTTAGGTCTTCAATAATTGGGAAGGGGATGTCTTTTCCAAGCTTCTCTTTGATGGTTCGCAACCATGAAATATGTGAATAGATGCTATCGATGCTCAAGCCAATTAGTTTAACTCCTCGCTCCTTCAATTGAGGGTAAATATCAGCGAAAGCCATGAATTCTGTGGTACAGACAGGTGTAAAATCAGCAGGATGACTGAACAGGATAGCCCAACTATCTTTTGCCCAATCACTGAATTTGATTACACCATCGGTTGTTACGGCTTCAAAGTCAGGAGCTTTTTCACCAATTAGAAGCATTCTTTTCTCAACTTTTTGTTCATCCATTATCATCAATCTCCAAGATGTGCTAATAATCAATATTCATTATTATTTAAGTTTTAGTATCTGTTAGTAACAAATTGTAACTAAGAGTATGTTTATAAAACCAAGTTCGGATGGAATTATGAAATGAATGAATCTAGACCCAATGCCATGGCAATCCTACGCGAACGTGGATATAGGGTCACACCTCAGAGATTGAAAATATACAATGCATTATGGAATGCAGGATCTCATCCTACTGTGATTGAGGTACATCAACGTGCGATCAAGGAGGATCCAACGATTAGCAAAGCTACAGTCTACAAGACATTGCAGCTATTCACTGAGATTGGTCTAGCAGTTGAGATGGGATTTCGAGATGAATCAACCCGATATGATCCGGAAGTGGATGGCCACATTAATCTCATCTGTACGCAATGTGGATCTGTGGAAGACTACGATGGAATAGACCTCAGTTCCATCAAGAATGGAGTTGAGAAAGGAATGAAGTTCAAGATATTTGCTCACAGATTCGAAGTGCATGGCCTTTGCTCCAAATGTCAAGCAAAATAAAAGAAAAATGGGAGCTGAGCCCCCAATGTTCTATTCTCTAGGCTCGATTGTGGCAAGTTTAGCAGTTAATGCGTACCAGACTCTCGCAACAACAGGCGTCAGGAATAGGAGTGTTGGAATACCCATTGTCAGCAATGGAAGCATGCTGAAAGCAAGCGCAGCCATTGTTGAGTAGTTCTCAATCGAGATACCAATTACCATCCCAAGAAGGACTGTGAACACAAACCCAACTACTGAGAGTATTGAGAGTTTGAGTAGCGACCTTCCATTATTGAAGTCATATGTTGCCAATCCAACAACAAAGCCCAGTATACCGTAGGCGATTGCAGGCAGCGTCATTGTAACAATGACGTTGTATACAAATAGTCCGTAGAGCACTTCGCCAAGGTAACCTGCAAGAAATCCTGCAATCGGTCCTCGTATTGCGCCAACAAGTGCAATGATGACAATTGCAGGAAGAAAACCAAACTTCAGAATGCTGACCATGGTATAGGGCATAGGAATCAATGAAACTCCAACATAGAGAGTAGCTCCGATTATCGCAAAGATAATCGTCCAGAGTAACATATTCCCATTCTGCATCTGAAATTTCTCTAAAATAGCATCTTTCGTAATTTCATCCTCGTGGATAGTTTCTGTTTCAGTCACTTACTATCACCTCAGATTATCACCAGTTGGTATGTGCCGGGACTCAGTGTCAGCTCATAGTTAGAGCCTACTAACTCAAGCTGTCCAAGACTGATTCCACAAGTGTATGCCGTTGGTGTAGAATCGAAATTGCTGAACGTCAGAGTAGATTCTTGATCAACTTGTATGTTCAAAATGAACCCGTGTTTCGCTGCATCCCATTCCGCCTGATAGACCCATATATTTCCGTCATCTGCAGCACTGATATAGGGGTAGTCCCAAAATTCCACAGGACGAGCATCTGTGATGTCTTTGATTGAGTGTGGTGCATGGGCCCAAATCCAACCGAATCCCAATACAGATTGTAGGAATGGCTCTAGGCTCAGCGTATCATAATGCATTGTTCTTCCATCTGTAGACCAGACCTTGTTGTAATTGTTATACATGAAGTTAACAAGACGATCACGAGTTGAAAAATCGCCCATCTGTTTAGCCAATTGCATCGAGAACAAAGTTCCGAGGATATCCATTGTGCCAAATCCGCTAGGGTTGTTGTATGTATCGATCATGTATGCCATATTCGCATCTACGTCCTTCATGAAGAGGTCCTTGAAGACAGGGTATTCTGCTTGGCTCACCTCGGGTTGAATATGCTCTAGGAATGCAAGACTCCATCCGTTAGTGTATGACGACACTTTACACGATGCATCAGGATTGTATAGAGACTGCGCTGGACCTGGCACCTGTTGATACCGATCAGGATCATAGTGAGAACCTGTTGGTGTATCTACATAGTACCCATCCATGGGCAAATCATAATCGTCCTGCATCACATTGTTGATGAAATCAAGACCGTAGTCCCACATTCCATTTTCGATGTAGCTTGTCCCATAGAGACTGTCATACAGTTCGGTACAGGTTATTGGAATTGAGTTACATTGAACGAAGACAATGTATGGCTCACACGGAATAAGTCCAGTTCCCCAAATGCCTCCTTCCTGTGGATTTCCGTTACCATCTGTAGTCAGAGAGTTTTCCCAATCTTCAACAAACCATGTTATTTCGTCAACAAATTCGCCTGTGTTAAAGCTACGTTCATAGAGTGTTTCCATGAGGGCATAGTGTCCGGTCCACATTATATTCGCAGGACCTCGAAAACCTCCGGTGAATACCGCATTGGGGTCTTCGGGGTCATTCGGATAGTAATAGTCTACATAGTTGTAGTCAGGATGTGACCATTCTTTGAATTCTATACTATTTTCGCCCCACTCAGCTTGTGTTGTGTTCATCTTCTTGATGAGATCGTAGGCAAACTCACGATAGTAATCGGTACGGTAACCAGGTGTTGTTTCGAATAGAAATGAGGCTGTGTAGGCCATAAAAGCCAGTACATAATGATGGAGGCCATGAAAGTTCTCCGCGTACCAGCCATCCCATTCACCATAACCTTGGTAATCGCTACTCACGAGGGTATCTAGATAGTTGAAAATGCCCAGCATTTCATGGTCCATTGATGTATAATCACCAAAGTTGTATACTGTTCCATCAACTGTCTGAATACCTGATGGTGCGGTCTGACCTGGAAAGTTGCCAAAGGTCAAGCCACCAAAAACTAGTAACATCATGAGCGCAACCACGAAGAATTTGTTCTTTGTTAGCGCGTTGCTCATAGGTATTCCTCCGAGATTCAATGTAATTGTAAGAATCGATACTCATATTTGTGAAGTTCGAAGCTTCAAAGGTATATCATCGACCACCATATATACTTTCCAAAATTGTATTTCTGAGCAGTTGATTGGGACCTGAAACATCCTCCGAAAGAGTTCAGGGAAAGCATGAAACCTTCTGGCGAAGTGGAAATGAAATAATCCATTATTCTAACAGGAAGCTGCTTAAGCACTCAAGATTACTCATAAGATGTGTAGAAGATGATCGACCTTCAAGTAATCTTCAAAGATATTCCATTTAAT
This sequence comes from Candidatus Thorarchaeota archaeon, assembly GCA_029210805.1. GTDB lineage: Archaea > Asgardarchaeota > Thorarchaeia > Thorarchaeales > Thorarchaeaceae > MP5-2226. The sequence continues at coordinate 672 of JARGGA010000018.1, read as the reverse complement.
GAAGAGAGAAAATTCCCTAAGAAGCAACTACCAGAATTGCCGCCCTGTTTCAAACCCACAATCTGGGGGCAACCAAAATGGGGAATGATTGCTCAATATCGTTGTGAGAATCTGCATGCCTATGATTTCGGTGACCATTGGCTAATCCATAAAGACAAGAGGAATCCACTAACGCATCCGGTTGAACATCTGGTTGAGGATGCGCCCCATGTACTAGGAGCAATGGTTGGAGCTGGATTGGTTGCAGCTGGAGCTGCTGTTGCACTCTACAAGAAAAGCAAAGAAAAATCAGAATAACCAATGAAACGATCATATCACTTTGGCGTAGTTCGAAATACATTATATTCCTCCAAATTCGGTCTGTAATGGGTGCCTTCAGGATGAATCATAACAAGACTTCCAATCGCTTGGAATTACTACCGACCCAACAGATGATGAAGTGAAAGAGTTCCAGAAAGGGCTAGAAGCATACAATATAGAAAAATCAAATGGAGAGTTCAATAGTCCGGAAGAATGGATTAGCCTAGTCCTCAAAGACCACGAGGGTAATATCGTTGGAGGAATTACAACAAGTACCCTATATTGGGCGCAGTATCTTGAAGCGTTCTGGGTCGATGCCAAGTATCGAGGTCTTGGTTATGGAAGAGACCTTGTATTGGAAGCATAACGATT
>JARGGA010000461.1 GCA_029210805.1 Candidatus Thorarchaeota archaeon | reverse complement strand
CGCAATAAAGAGAGTTCTAAGGAGAGGATAGAAGGACTGAACATATCGCTCCCTAGGTGGCTCCTCTATCGTAATAGAGGGTTTACTGAGGTTCGATCAGTATCTATCGTGGTTATTTTTTCATCTTTAGCCATTGGCACCACATCTCTTCTGTGGGGATTATTGGGATGGAGAGTAATAGCTCAATTAATTGCCATTACCTTCGTTGTTCTTGGTGGCGAAAGCTACGTATCCTCACAGGGGTATTATCATTATACCAGACAAATAAACAATGGACCCTTTATTGGGAATGTTCCATTATGGATTCCTTTTCTCTGGATTTTTTCAATTCAGGCAGGTTTCCTTATCGGGTTTTTCATGGGCTTAGATGGTCTAGGCGCCTGTATTTATTCGGGGTTATTTGCCGTAGTTTTTGATCTCGTTCTTCTTGAACCCTATTTTAGCAGAAAGAAAGAATATTGGGTATGGAAGCCTGTCGAGAATGGATATTTCGGATTCATCCCTCCACAAGTCAATAGATTCACTGCACCTCTAGGCAATTACATTGTTTGGTGGGCTTTTCCAATTCTTCTGAATTACGTCATTGTTTTTCTCTTGATTCTTTTTCCATAAAATTAGCCAGGAGATATTAAAAAAAAGAAGGTGGAGGAGGTCTCTAGAGACCTCACTCAATATGCTATTTCTTCATTTTCCTTACTAATACTATAATGAAGATAGCAACAACAGCGCCAATCCCTGCGATGAGAGCTATTACCAGTGTACCTCCATCATCTGGAGGCGGAGTGGTAGTTTCAGTTGTTCCTGTATCTGTCGTAGTGGTAGTGGATGAAGTGGTCTCAGTAGTTGTGGTTGTTGTAGTAGTTGTTGTGGTAGTGGTTGTGGTGGTGACTACAGCAGTCACAGTCACAATCACTGAATCTGTCGCAGTATTGCCACTGCCATCTTCTAGTGTTAGGATATACTCCCAGACACCTGCAGCCGCATCAGACACATCAATGTTGATTCCTTGGCCTGTCCAGGGACCGCTGTCAACAACCGTACCGTTCTTTGTGACTTCGTAGTGATACGCGTCAAGATCCGAACCTGTCCAGTTGAGCCACTGCGCATCCTCAGTTCCTTCATCGAATGTAAGATTGTCAGGGGAACTGATTGTTGGATCAGTTGTGTCTACTACACTGAAGATGACTTCATCTTTCACCATATTGCCTGCAGCATCTAACACTACTAGAGTGATGTTATACACGCCCAAATCCAGGTCGAATGTCCACGCAATCCACTCAGAGTCCCATGCTCCAGAATCAACTTCGGAATCATTTTGGTAAATGAAGTATTCACCTGGTTGGTCCCATGAGTCAATGTCAGAGACTGTCCAATTGATCTTGTCTTGACCATCGAACTCAACAATAATATTGACAGGCTCACTTAGAGTAGGTGCAGTAGTGTCATGAGTTGTTACCCAAGTTACATCTCTAGCAAAGTTACCACTCTCGTCGAATATCACAAGTGTGATATTCCAGGTTCCAGGAGATAGATGCACTATGTTATATGTAATAGAATCGTCAAAGATTTCACTAAACACCTTCAATGTGCCATTTTCGTAGATTGTATAATTCTGAGGAAAGTTCTCATCCCAAGACCATTGGACTGGTAACATCCCGCCAGCTTCTCCATCATATGGACCATATCCAGTTATGTCAGGAGTCACAGAATCAGTAACATAGAACCACACAGTATCCTTTGCAGAATTCCCTTCCGTGTCGTAGAATACAACTGTTACATTATATTCTCCAACAGCAGCTCCGTCAAGTGAGAAATTATACGAATCACTATACCCTATCGCATAATAGAATGTACCATTAATCCATAGCTCAAAATAATCGGGATGTAGTTCATCAATTGTCCAGTTTATCCATTCCCCTGTGTCCTCAAATTCCATGTACACATCTGGTGGGGTATTCAACACTGGATCAACATCATCACCTACAGTGTAAGTGTAACGAGGTCCTCCATTGTCATCTAACGCAATGTTTCCACTGGTATCAGTTACTGACACTTGGAACTCAATATTTGTACCATAATCTTGGACAGGAATCGTGGCAACATAATATGCACCCATATCAGTTGCGGGAAGTCCCCACCAACTACCATTGTAGTAGTCCACGTAGATAGTTGCGATTCCGCTTCTATCATCATGAGCATATATTGTTACATCAACTGTTTCATAGTACATTGGTGATGCAGGTAGGAAGTCGACTGAGTCTACAACTGGTGGTGCACCATCAACAAAATGCATCTCATCAAAGAGAATAGTGAGTCCATCATTTGTACCCACATTCATCTGTAGGACAACAGAGTCGATAACTATGTCGGCAGATGGACCAAACGCCGTCTCATAATCTGCAGTGAGGTTGCGCTGCATAAGATTCCACGTCCCAGTGGAATTGAAGGATTCTACAAAGATTGTATTCCAAGAACTACCATTAGTAAAAGGCTGGGAAGAACCAGCTCCAAGAAGATAGTTGACATAGTTATTATCTGTATACTTAATGCGAACCATTGCCCACGCAGCATCATCCCCGATTTCATCAAGGCGCCACGAGAAATCAGTTAAATCACTAGGGTTCACAGGGATGTTATCATAACGAACGACACCAACTGCATTATTGTAAACTCCTGTAAGGTTGCAGGCATATGTTCCCTGATATGAATCAGTTGACCTCTTGATTTTGTCTGTGTTACCATTATACACTTCCCAACCAGCAAATGGAGTCTGTGAATCCATATACCAGTCTTCTTCAAATCCAGGGTCCCCCAACGGATACGTGATGATTTGAAAGTCATCAAGCAAGAGAGAAACTGATGC
>JARGGA010000459.1 GCA_029210805.1 Candidatus Thorarchaeota archaeon | reverse complement strand
AGAAACAGGCGATTCCAGTTGCGCAGTTTTTCGATTGCAGCATCTCGGAGGGTCATTAGCAGATATTAGTGGTCATGTCGAGTTCATGAGTTCAACATCTGATATCACTCAAGTATCGATACCTGCTCCCACAATTCAGGAATGATTCAATAACTAGTAAATATCATAACCAGAATCAGCGAGGCGCAGATCACTATCGCCTTTTCCTCTAAACATACCAGCTGATGACATATACAGCTCGTAGGGTTCACCAAATCTCTCTATGAGCTTACTATCCTGATACTTTGCAAGAATAAACCAAAGTGCCGCGAAAACTGGTACAGCGGCTATTAATGGAATGGACCTGAACAGAAGAACACATGCTATATTGAAGTAGATAAATGCAGCACCGACAGGATGTCTGATTTTTGAGTAAATACCTTCTTTCTCAAAATCATCCAATTCCTGTGTTCTAATTACTGCTTGTTTTGCATCATGTGCTTTCACAATGTATCTTGCAGTTTTGTATGAAAAGTATGTGCCTGCAAGAACAAAGATAATGTCCCAAAAACCTACTCCAAATGTTTGTGAGCCTAAACCCATCTGAATTATTACGATAAGGTTCAGACCTCCTAGTAATGCTGGAAATGCGTTGTAACCTTTCTTTTTGTCCACGTTGTAGTCGCTCATTGTCCTACTAAGACCCTCACTAGTGGATTTGACAAGAACGCTGATAATCTTTCGCACAAAAGGAATGAGGAGATAGGGAACAGCTAAGTAAACCGTTCCCTTCTCGCTACGGAGATAGAGATTTGCAAATGCAACCATCAACCTCTAAGGATTGATGATTTGATGACTAAGTCATCAAGTAAGAATACTAGATTTTTGCTAATAATGTTTGCCAAGCACGCAATTTTGTATTAAAAGTTGAATGATTGTACTAAATATGGTATAAAGTGTGTACTACAAAGTGATTACTTACCCACTATTGGGTTCGCTACTCTCTCGTGACGAATCTACGTTACCTCAATAATCTCAATATCTTCCTGACCGGTTGCTTCAACCACTTCCAAATCCTTGGCTTTGGGAATTGCATTCTTAAACGCCAACCATATGAGAATGGTTCCAATTGTTGTGATTACGAAGAACCACAAAAAGGACGCAGCAAAACCAAACTCGGGTGTTACCCATCCAAAGAATGGAAAGAGCGGAAGTGATGCCAGAACAATGAGGGTGGCACGGAGGGAGTATAATCCATTTCGAATCTTGTTAGGTACAACATCAATTAGAACTCGTTGGGTTAGTATTCCTGATATGCCACCAAAGAGAGAACTGACAATGAATAGGAGGGCTGTAAGAAATACTGGAATAAGTGTAGCTGCAGGGAATTCGAAAATTGGAATTGTGGAACCCGGTATCACAATGGCATAGAATAATCCTGGTTCTGCAGGAGGCGGAAATACAATGACAATCATTGCCAGAAGAAGGCTGAATGCGGCTCCTATGAATCCCAATAATCTAAATCGTGGAACCCATTTAGTCGGGTCAAATTTCTTGGCCAATACTCCTGCCCTCTCGGACATGACTGCTAAAGGACCAAACAAGAGTGTACGAAATCCTGATACACCTATATCGGTGAAGAGATAGGAGAAGTAGAATGGCCATAAGAGGAGACTTCCCCAAACTGGTCCAACACTGAAGAGAAAGAGTTCTCCGAGAAGAAGAAGTCCTATGAATCTACTTGATTTTAAGAAGAGCAATCCTTCCTTCATATTACTTCCATAGTCACTTAGTGAAGGTCTCTCTTCTTTCTCAGGTCGTGCACCCGGTAGATCGTTAATAGTTCTTAGAACAACAATCGCGAGGATGACTGTCAGCACTGCTTGAAGTTGGAACACCCAAGTTCTTTGAAGTATGAGAGCTAGGATACTACCAGGGATAATAACCGCAGTTGTAGTAAGTTGAGAGAGCATATTCAATCGGCCCTGGAAAACACCATATTGCTTTCTCTCCTGATCTTGTGGCATGGCTATTCTGTAGTTGTTATCAAACCAGCTTCCCCATGCACCACTTTCTTGTGAAATTCCTACACCTAATAGTACGTAGATGGCAACGAACATCCAGTATGGGGATAGTGGATTCGTTAGTGATGTGACCCAGAAAGCAGCACCATAACACAAGAGAGCTGAGGCAATTACATACTTGTGGCCTATCGTATCGCCTAAAGCACCTGTAGGATAATCCAGAATTGTTTGTACCACTGTCTGAATCATAAGGAGAACACCAACCATTCCCAATCCTACAAGATAATCTCCGTTTCCCAATTGCTCAGCTATGAAGATCATGTAGAATGTTGTAGAGAGTTGAAATGAGATTGAGAAGGCTGGGATGAGTGTTGCAAGCTTCACAGCGAGACTGATACCTTCTGGTGTGGCGTTATCTAAACCTAGTAATCTAGCCGATCTACTCATTATAATCCATCTCCTCCCATGCTCTACGGTATATGATGTGCAGCCACAAACCGAGGTCACATTATGTGTACTCGGAGTGTTAGTTATGCTATTAAGGTCACAATGAACGCAATATTCAGACCCACTGGTCATATTTGACCAGTATCAGTATAATCAGTGACCACTCTATGATAAAACATAGAAACTAATGAAGGGGAAATTATCTCCTCTCCAGAGGTACAATAACAATGTTGGAAAAACTTCAGGAATGTGCCAGTACTGGAGAGACTCTTGGAGCTGATTTCGTTGAAGCACGTTTTGACGATCTCAACTTGAGGACTCTCGATAGAACTGACGATATATGGAAAGCAATCCAGGTCAAGTCCAGAAGGGGTTGGTAACAGCTGCTAAAAACCCGGACAAACCTGGACATATCTTGGATG
>JARGGA010000460.1 GCA_029210805.1 Candidatus Thorarchaeota archaeon | reverse complement strand
AAAGATTCTTGATGCCTTTGGTATTCCAGACGAAAAATTACCTAGACCTGTTGAATCAGGAACACTCGTCGGGAAAATCTCTGGTCACGCTTCAAAAGAAACTGGATTGAAGATAGGGACACCTGTTGTTGCCGGAGGCGGCGATCAACAGTGTGCCGCTTTGGGTGTAGGTGTTGTTAATGAGGGGTCTATCAAAGCCACAACTGGAACCGGAACCTTTGTTCTTGCTTACTCAAAGAATATGCGATTAGATCCAAAAATGCGAGTTTTGTGTAGTAGACATGTGGTTCCTGATGCTTTTGTAATTGAAGCTAGCATGTTCACCACAGGATCTGCTCTAAGATGGTTCAGAGACCACATAGCTACCGAAGAGAGGCATGTTGCAGGCGACAGGGGTATCGATCCATATATAGTAATGACAAGAGCTGCTGACACAATTCCTGCGGGTTCTGAAGGCGTGATCCATCTTCCCCATTTTGCGGGTGCAGGTGCACCACATTGGAATCCCCATGCAAGAGGTGCATTCGCTGGTCTTGCCCTTGGACATACGCGCCGTCACATGATGCGCTCAGTTCTTGAGGGCGTGGCGTACGAAATTCGATCCAACCTCGAAGTTATGAATGAACTTGGCATTCCGACAAACGAGGTACGTGTCACTGGAGGCGCTGCGCGAAGTGATATCTGGATGCAGATACAAGCCGATGTTTTGGGAATTCCAGTGATTCGTTCTCAATTGGAAGAAGCAACTGCCCTGGGCGCTGCTATTCTTGCCTGCAAAGGAGTTGGGATCTTCAAATCCGTTACCGAGGCTGCTGAAAGAATGGTAAAAACAAAAGCGATCCTGCCACCAACTCCTGATAATAGAGCGGTTTATGATGCAGGATTCAAGACCTTCAAGGAGCTTTATGCTGCTCTATCTGGTATTATTTGGGATTCTACCTAGCATAGATGGCTAGCTTGTTTCCTTTATCTAGAACGGTTATCTTGACATCAGAGTCTTTTGTAATCCAATCATCAATGATTGCTTGAACGTTCGATACCTTTTCCATATGCACTTTTCTCACAGTTTCATCATCGAGATCGGTATACATCTTAATCGAGGAAACCTGTTTTAAAAGCTCAGCAAACTTGTATGCCTTGTGTTCATACAGATGGTATCTGTCTGATATTGATTCAGTAACTTCGTCAATTGGTGCTGTCAACTTATTGTAGAAATTCTCGATGGCACTTTCAGGCGCGACACCATCCCTACACTCAGCAAGGAATAGAATCTCTCCTCCTGGTTTGACCGCATTCTTTGTCAGCTCCAAAGCGCGCTGTGCGTGGTAGAGGCTTTTATCCTGTGGATATCCTCCGGGTGATACTACTATCTTCTCGGTCGATGTTATAGTGAAACTTGCTATTTCATCGAGAAGCTCAATTCCTCTCTGCGTTACTAGTTCTATCTCCCCGGCATCAGCCCATACCAGTTTCCCTCCATTTGTAACGACCGATAGAGTGAACACCTTCGCTCCCTTGGTTATCATCTCCATAGCTTCTCTCATGTCATCTGCCAAGGGATTATTCCTTCTATCCTCCAATGAATGGTATGGATGTATTCCAAATGTGGACCTGGGATCAAGTGCCATTGCATGATTTGCTTCTATGGATGCAAACGCACATACTCCTGGTAGAAAATCCTTCAATGCATTTGAATAGCCTGCAAAGTAGTGGGCTTTCATATCCGCAATTGCTATGTACAGATCATGTCCTGCTGCTGCCTTGCCAATCAGAACAGGTGTATTCCTGCTAGTCTTCCCAAAGTCAACGACATCTGAATCTTGACAATCGTTGATAGACACCTCAAAACTCTGTATCTTGGTATCTTTTGATACCTGATTGATCAGTTCAACAATCGCGAGATTTCCAGGATGATTTACTTCATGTGAACCTGTTGTAATGACGAAGGTTACTTTGTTCGCATCAATAAGTCTTGGAATAACTGCACTGAGCAATTCAAAGTGTGGCTCATCTCGGGTATGGTCTTCAACAAGAACGCATACATTCTTGCTTTTCGAAAGGTCCTCTATAGTTGGCCCATGCGGATTATCAAGGACTCTATTCAACTCTGTAAGAATATCATCTATGGTCTTGATTGCTTTCGGAACAACCTTTGCTGCTAGATTCTTTTCGGGAATCTCGACCTCAATCTTACCATCGCCGTAGGTGAGCTCTAACTTCATCGATAAACCTCACGAGTAATTCTGCAGAACGACAAGAAAAGGATTGAGCAATGTGCAGAAATCCGTTCTTATAATTGACAACACTGATATTCCCGATAGCCTTCACAAACTCTATGAGTTCCACTGAAACTGACCCGGGATTTTCTGGCATGGGCCGCTGGCTTGCGGTTGGAACAGAATTGCCTTGTTCTGTTATCGCACTCTTTCTTGTTGGTCAGATTATTGGACAAGCACTAGGTGGGCTTCAAGGAGGCACATACGGGGCACTCATAGGAGCAATTTGTGGATTCTTTCTTGGTGTATATGGCGTATACATGACCATTCAATATTATGACCGACTTGAAGTTGCCACAAAAGAAAAGACGCCCTATATGCCTTCAAAAGAAGAAATATTCGAGGATGTCAAATTTGACATCCCCGACGATGAAAGATAATCAGTCTATGAAATCGGAATCATCAGTATCCAACACTTCTATTATGACCTTTGTAGCACTTCTGCCTACACCAGCGATTATGACCTGTATCAATAGTGCTATGAAGAATGCTCCTAGGGCCAAGGAGAATATCGAAAGTAAAATTGAGCTGTTATTACTCACAATCCACGGACCAATGAAGTACTTGTGAACCAGGTACCAGATGTAAACTCCTGT
>JARGGA010000458.1 GCA_029210805.1 Candidatus Thorarchaeota archaeon | reverse complement strand
GCTTCCAAAATAGATACTCCTGCCAAGATATGACTGTATCTGCAAGACCTATGCGGTACTATCAAGTATTCTTCGAACTGTTTCCATTACTGTATCGCAGATTGCCTTCTCGGCTTCCTCATAGCTCCCTAGCGGTATTACTCTAACGCCATTCTGAAGAGATTGCGACAGCATGTACTCTTGAATTATACGAGTGGCTTTGTATTCCTCTTTTCGTTTTTTCAAATCTGATGAAACGGATTTCAATCCAGTACCATGCTTTGATGCAAACATCCTCTCGTGAGTATCGGGGTTCGGATTGATTAGTATCTCCACAACGCTCTTTGATAATCGAGATAGACTTCCAGGTAAAACATGCACTCCTTCAATAATCGTTTCTGCACCTTCAGTAAGTACACGTTTCGTCATTTCCTCAATAACTGGTGACAACAACTCTATTTGTGCAAGGTATCCTCTAACAACTGGATCAAGGTCCTTTGAACCACTTTGTCGCTTCTCGTGAGCCTGATAGGTATGACAGAATAATTCAGGGTGGTCCTCACTTGATAGAGTAGACCTCAAAACCTGTCGAACTGTATCAGTGCTAATTATTCTTGTAGCGCTGATGTTTCTGATCATATCCAATGCTAGCATCGATTTTCCTGTCCCTGATGCTCCCTCAAGAACAATTACGATAGGCTCCATCGAAGAGTCTATTCTTCTTACGTAATCGTACTCAAGAAGGGTTTCAAATTTCTTGGAATACTCCTCTTTCAATGATCGCAGAATTTCGGAAACCCTTGCCATAAGTGTATCTTCAGTAAATTGACCACTGACTTTGACATCTTTCGAAATAATGTCTGAAATTACCCTCTCAATTTCGTCCGAAGGCATTCCTATTAATTTCAATCGCCCTCGCAATAGAGTCAATGGATATGGGATGGAATCTCCATTCCTGCGAATTTTCATGGTAAAATGTCTGCGTAGCGGCCCTCTAAGGCTCTTTTGCTTTTCAGCATGAAACTCTCTCAATAGATAAACTAACATTTGAATTATTATTGTTGTATGCAAATCGATTAGCTATCACTCTAAATGATATGGGTCCAGCTTATGTTTATTAATGAAAAAATCATACTACCCTTGTTTGGTTTATCCTTGGATTCCGAAAAAAGGATAAGCACGCCAGCTGCCTTGGACTCCATGGGGGTGGGATAATCATGACGGAGAAGGGAACTGAGCGAGCCGCGCGCGTTGCCGACCTTATGCAGACTCTAGCACGTCTGCTTGTATTAGTGATAATCATACCTGCCGCTATTTTGTTGGCTGTCTATTTCTTACTTGCCGGTCTAATACCTGATGTTGTAATTAGAGGGATGTTCTCCCTCACCTTCGGTTTTGGACTTGCAGGAGGGTTTGTTGCCCGGATGAAGCATCCGCTTCTTGGAAGTTCAATCGTGACACTTGCTACCATTCTAGGAGCTACGTCACTAGCTCTTTTCTGGAATTCATTGTTTGCAGCTGCATTGGTTTTTCACATTTTCTCCATTGTTCTCCTAGGAATCATGAACTACCTTCATCGGGTTAACGTTATACCGCCGTGGCGATGGAGTTGGATGAAGTCTATGAATGCCGCGATCATCGTAGCATCCGCCCCTATTGCTTTCGCTATTCTCCTTTCGTCCTTGGGATTCTTGCCAACTCACGTCATTGCCCTATCGTCCCTCATACTCTGGATATACTCTGTCGGGGCTCAATACTATTCTCGCAATCTACGTTTAGGTTTAGTAAATTCAACAATCCCCTCCCTTGCAGTATCAATGATAGTGCTTCAGAGTTTCATTGATGGCTATCCAACCTCCGATATCCTGCTACTATCTTCTATAGGTATGCTTGGCTTTGGAACAGGATTACTTGTGATTACACAGATTACTCGTTTCATTCAGCGCTCTCTTTCACTTCGGCCTGTTAGAATGGAAAGCGAAAAACTACGTCGTGCTCAGATACTGAAAGAAGTAGGCTTGGACAATTATGCAGATGAGGTTTTGGAAACAATTGAACCAAAACCTGAATGGCTCATCAATACCAAACAAGCCCAATCGTTATCGGGACTTTCACTCTTGTTCATCGCAGCTGGAATTCCTACCTATTTCTTATGGATGTCACTTCATACCCCATTGGGTATTGAAGCAGCTTTCAATCTTCTCTTCTTTCCACTTGCTGCTCTGATTTCCTTGATAGTCTTGATTCCATCTCCAGTCCTTTTCCGGCTTGGCGGGGCAATTGAGCGGTCAAGGGAAATTATTGTAGCGAAGGGACTAGGATTAATTGTAGTTCTAGATGCAGCTTTGATTTCCATAATTTGGACTCAATTCTTCTACTGGGGCATTTTTCAAACAGTTGCTCTTGCTTTCTCCTTATTCTTGACAGGAATCACCGGAGTGTCAGAAAGAATCAGAAGAATCTGGAGGAACCTGGGTCATATAGTAACTGATTTGCTGCATCGTATTCATTTGTGGATATCCTCCCATATGCTTCACACTGGGATTGCAATCGATTTTGCAATTACTGCTCTTGTCCTTTACCTTGCTTATCCTGTACTTAGTACACTGCCAAATTCAATGATTTCTCTACCAACGCTTTCGGCGCTAGTATTCACAGTAATTGCCTTGATTGGTGTGGGTATATACGGCAGTCTTGAAAGAAGGAACGCCTTTGCTGCAATTGGCTGGGGCACGCTTTTATTTTCATCCAGTCTACTTACTTTCTGGTATCTATCTAGTATCCTTATGTTGAATCTTTTTTCCGCTGCATGTTATGGGGTCATTTGGTGGATTGGATTTGCAGCTCTGCAGAAGATTTCAATTTCGCGTCGTCATGTCAGTGTACCATTCATCAT
>JARGGA010000457.1 GCA_029210805.1 Candidatus Thorarchaeota archaeon | reverse complement strand
AAATTCTCATGGAATTTGCGAAGAGGTGGCGACACTGGCAGGAGAGGGGCGGAACACAGATGTTTCTTGCTGTTGATGTGCATTCACGTTATATGTAAGAGATAGAATCATTTAAGAATAAACCTCGGGCCTGAAATCTCGGCCAGCATTCTACCGCTGGAGGGCTACTAATGTCTGATTCAACACACTCTATGTCTGTGCGAGATATCATGTCGGTGAATGTTGTAACAATGCCACCTGATGCCTCGGTTCTTGAAGTTGCGAAACTCATGGATACAATGGACCTGGGTTCGATAGTGATAGTGGACAAAGAACGTCCAGTAGGCATTATTACAGAGGCAGACATTGTTCGTCGTGTCATTGCTGGTGGCAAGAATGTGAATGCTACACATGCGCGCGATGTGATGAGCTCACCCTTGTTCTATGTGAGCCCAACGACTGCGCTCACAGACGCAATGCGGATAATGGCACGAAGCAACATTCGTAGAGTTGTTGTTCTCAAGAATGACGTCCTCGCAGGTATAATCACATCCAGGGACATTTTGAAATGGTCCCCAGAACTCATCGACCTTCTCGTTGAATCTCTTAGGCTTAAGAATAGCGAAAGTGAATCAAACGACCTCGAAGATGAAGATGATGAGATGTTCGAGCATGGAGGCGAGTGTAATCTCTGCGGCGAGTACTCGACTAGTCTAATCTTGGAGGATGGCCGGTACGTCTGCGAATCGTGCAGAGAATAATCCTATTTGTCCAGTTTTATTAGACAGTTACACCATTAGTATATTGCAGGAGGCTCTTGTTTGGAAGTAAATCAAATCATGGTAGAAGCAGTGACAATTGACAAGGACCAGAGACTACCCTATGCTCTCGAACTCCTTGACAAGAAAAACACTGATAGATTAGTCGTAGTTAGTGATGGAGAAGTCATCGGCATCTTGACCTATGCAGACATAGCAGACAGGTTAGGTGTAAGTAAGGTTGTGGCTGTGTCTATTGGGAGGCTCCATGTATCCAGTGCTATGAGCGACACTGTGATTTCTGTTTCGACAAATGATGACGTTATTGAAGTTGCTCAATTGATGGTTGATCGTGGAATGAGTGGTTGCCCTGTATTAGACGACCAAGGGAAATTGGTTGGTATCATTACCAAGAGGGAACTTACTCGACTGATGGATAAGTTCACTGAGATAACAGTTGATAGTCTTATGACCACGAAAGGGTTGCTTGTGGTAAATCCCGTTGAGCGACTTGTAAAGGCAAGATTAGAAATGCTGAACGGCGGCTTTTCAGGTTTGCCTGTTGTTGATGGGCGAAGAGTCCTTGGGCTTCTAACCGAAAGAATGGTTGCAGAAGCAATGGCTAAATTCAGTTCGGAAGTTCCTGATAAGCATAGATCCAACCAAATTCGACAGTTGCGTGTTGTAGAGGCAATGCAACAGCAGCCCCCACTTGTTCCTCTTGGCACTTCTATCGCTGAAGCTGCATCTGTGATGATGGATGCAGGGCTTAATGCATTACCTGTTGTTGGAGAGGGCAATGAGCTCATTGGAATTATAAGCACAACAGACTTCACTCGCTTTGTAGCTAATAAATTTAAGATTCCTGAAAATGGTGAGTAGAGAAGACCTCCTCGCTACAATGGCGTTGATAGGCAATGGCTGTAGACCTACTACTGAAATTCGGTACCATTATTGTAGAAGGAAGAGAGTACCAGAGAGCTGTAGGCATAAAGACAGGGAAGATAGAGGGCATCTACAAAATAGGGCAAGAGCCCGAAGCAGATACTGTGATCAGCTGCAAGAATAGGATAATTCTTCCAGGCGCAATCGATATTCATGTTCATATGCGTGATCTAAACCAATCAAACAAGGAAGATTATCATTCAGGGACCAAAGCTGCTGCCGCTGGTGGCATAACAACAGTTGTAGACATGCCGAATTCTAGTCCTCCAACTCTGGACTGGGATAGTCTGGAGTCAAAGATACGAAAGGCTCGAGAAGGTCGATATGTGAATGTAGGATTCTACGCAGGAATCCCGAATGATATCTCAGAATTTGATGGGGATATGGCAAAGAATCTTCTTGGCCTGAAGGTGTACCCCCACTCACCGCTCAACAAAGAGGTCGTTTATGATGATACACGAATCAAAGATTGCCTACGTTTTGCATCTAGTCTAGGACTGCCATTACTAGTACATCCAGACGATACCAAACCTGGAACAACAGTAGATTCTGTAGAGGAATTCTTCGACTTACACAGTTGTGAAAGCGAAGTTAATTCAGTTACAAAGTTCATTGATGCACTTCACTCTCTTGATGAGGAGGCTCATTTGCATATCTGCCATGTTAGCTGTGCCGCTGCTGCTCGTCTAATCACCAAGAATAGAGCTGAGGAAAGACTCACCGCAGAAGTCACACCTCACCATCTTCTCCTAACCGGAGCAGACTTCAGTAATGAAGATGGGATAGCAAAGATGCTTCCACCATTACGCTCACTATATGATAATGAAGCTCTGAGAGAATTACTCAGTAGATGTGGAGTTGACATTGTAGCGTCGGATCATGCTCCGCACACATCTGAAGAGAAGTTGACATCCTTCCTCCAAGCACAAGCCGGAGTGCCTGGCCTTGAAACTACAGTGCCGTTGATGCTCACGGAAGTCCTTGAGGGAAGACTATCTTGGGTTGAATATCTTCGAGTGTGTTGTTCGGGGCCCGCAAGAATTCTTGGCCTTGTTGGAAAAGGAGTCTTGAGTGAAGGATACGATGCAGACCTTGTAATCGTTGCCAAAGAAGAATGGACAATTATGGGTAGTGAGTTCCACTCTAAGGCAAAAATAACACCTTTTGAAGGAAGAAAGGTACTTGCCAAACCC
>JARGGA010000456.1 GCA_029210805.1 Candidatus Thorarchaeota archaeon | reverse complement strand
CCGAACAACATCTTGGACTCGATGTCTAGGATTGTATAGGTTTCGGGAAACGGTTCCATCTGTCCATATCGCATTCTGAATCAAATCGAATGTGAATCGTGTATATCCATCAGGTACAGATGGATTATCGTCGTGGGATTCAGCAATATATGATTCCGCAATCCAAGGGATATCATTTCCATCCTCGTCGATTCGAATTAGACTATCATAGAGCATCTGCAAAACATTGGATGTGTAAGCAGAAGAAGAAACCATGAAGTTGAAAGTGTCTATATCGAGGAGATTACTCCAGCGGAAGGTTCCACCATATGGCCCTCCATAAGCATCTTTTAGATGGACCTTATAGTTTGTCCAGAAACTTGGAACACCGTGCATTACATCATTGATATGGCCTTCAAACATATCGGTCCTATAAGCGCTAAGCAGAACATTCTCATAACAGATAACCTTTGGGCATTGATACACGAGAATTTCCTGCATCTGAAGAGCCGCTTCACGAACCCCACCGTTTCCCTCAAGATAAGTTGCGTGAAGTAATTGGTCTCTCCAAGCATCGAAGGTCGCATTCCGAAAATTAGCTTCATTATAATACGGTTCTTCAGCATATGAGGTCCAGAACTCTGTTGCTAGCCAATCAAGATTGAAATTATTGAATGATTTCCCCAAGAACACTATATCGTAGTCACTATGGAAATACAAACGATTGAGATATTCATAGAAATCTGTAGGCTGAGATACTGCATCGATTCCCAATGCAGTTAGAGCTTCAGCTGCTATTTGACCTGTTCCAATAGCAATACTAGAGGATTGAGCACACTCGACCAAGACATCAAAATCAGATCCATCCGGAGCCTCTCTAAATCCATCATCATCTACATCCAGGAATCCAGCATCATCAAGTAGCTGATTTCCCAAAGCTGCATTTGCCTCATAATACGTATAGGGTAGCAAGCCTTCGATAGAAAGGGGATTTATTTGTGGAATGACGCTATCCTGTGGAACTGCCATACCGTCCCATACATCATCTGAGATTGCTTCCTTATCAAGTGCAAATTAAAATGCACGTCTAAAAGCAGTTACATTGAGGGGGTACTTAGCACAATTAATAGTAAGGTATCCATACCCGTTTCTCAAAACATTTGCCACATCAATATTCGCAGCTTCTGTAAGAGTATCAAGAAGGACAGGGTCAATCATATCACCGATTAGATCAATCTGATTGTCTTGCAGCGCGAGGATTTGTTCATCCTGTTGAGTGATAACGTTATACTTGATTTTCTCAACATATGGACCACCGGATATTCCATCAGTCGACGTAACGTATGCATCAGGGAAGACACCTGTCGATATGGTCGCAGACATCACGAAGAAGAATAGAACCAGAATGCTATACCTCATTTTCAAATGTATACCCCCAGTACACTCCTTCACAAGTACTCAGGGTCTAATAAACTTACACGATGAAATTCAAGGAAAAGAAATCATCAGTGTAACAATTCAGAGAAAAGGGAAAGGAGGTTAGAAACCTCCCTCATAGTAGATAGGTCTTCGAGATCTAACAATCATCACAATGATGATAACAATCACTACAACAGAACCAATTGTTATTATGAGTGATATCACGGTCAGGATATCACTGGGTGTAGCTGTTGTAGGTGGAGTCGTGGTATCGGTAGTTGTACTACTAGTTGTATCAGTTACTGTAACAGTCACATCATCAATCACCATATTTCCAGCCTGATCGGTAACAACTATGCTAAATACATAGACTCCAGGAAGCAATCCATCCAGACTTAGTTCTATGGCCTCTCCTGAACTCCATTCACCAGATACAATGAGAGTACCATTTCTCGTTAAAATGTATGCTAATGGATTGTTATCAGTTGCTACCCATCTGATGGAATTGCCACTGACACCAAAAACAATTGTCATATCAGATGGGTGATTTACGATAGGTAAGGTTACATCGCGTATAGTAACAATGACGCTGTCACTAGATGAATACCCTGTTGTGTCGTTTACAAACAAAGTGTAATTCCATACTCCGAATAGAGGATATTCAATTACGAATTCAAACATCCAGGGGTTTTCCCATGATCCGCTAGAGTGAACAGTATCATTGACATATACAATGTAGACATCCGGATTCAAATCAGTTACATTCCAAAGAATCAGATGACCAGTTTCACCTTCATTGAAGATTCGGTCATCAGGCTCATTCAGAATCGTGGGAGCTGAATTATCGGTTACAGTGACATACACCATATCAGTGGCAGAATTCTCCGCTACATCAGTTACAATTATAGTATAGTTGTATACACCAATTCCAAGTCCATCGAGTGATACATGAATAGTGGAAGTCCAAGAATCGTTTTTCACGAGTGTTCCATTTTGATATATATAATACCAGTCAGGATACGAATCGGTTGGCGACCATGTGATATTTGCACCAGTGGTTCCTAGAGTAATGACTATATCTTCAGGATGGTCTATGACAGGTGTAGTACTATCATCAACAACTTCAACCATTACCGTATCCGATGCGTGATGCCCATCTGAATCTTCAACATAAAGGGTGTAATTGTATGTGCCAATTGAATGCCCGTCAATGTTGTAGGTGATTTCCGACCCAACCCATGTTGCAGAGTAGTCCTCGACATCATCAAGGAAAATCCGATAAATCAGGGGATTATTATCAACGGCAAACCACGTGACGTTGTGACCAATCGTGCCCAGTTGGTAGGCGATATCTGCGGGTTCATTTATTGATGGAACGTCTGGGATTACTGTTACAAGGATTGTCATGCTTGCATGATTTCCATATGTATCGACGGCATAGAGTGTGTAATTATGAATCCCAGCAGAAAGCCCATCGCAGTTCTCAGTGATTGTTGC
>JARGGA010000455.1 GCA_029210805.1 Candidatus Thorarchaeota archaeon | reverse complement strand
ATGATTCTTGTACGACCGAGATGTTTAAATGAGCAACGGAGAGGGCGACATAGAAAACCGGTTAGAGGTTATATCATATGCTCCAATTCGACTTCACATTTCCTACCTTTGAATCACTGTTCTTACCAATTGCACTAATCTTCATCTTCTTTGGCATCTTCGCCTTTGGTTGGCTAGTTGTTCATGTGGAGCATGCACGACACTTCTCAAGATTCAAAGTTATCTTTGCCCTCATCCTTGGAGCTTTGTTCATTGGATTTGGCATTCATTTCATACTTCTCGCCGCAGGCATCTAGTTGTGGCAATTCATTCGGATATACACGCATATCATTGATATTGGATTCATCAATGAAATGATTACTAGCGTATATGTGTACTAGTTAATACGAGGTCTGAGGAATTTTCTGGTGCTACGGGATCCTGATTTAGAA
Organism: Candidatus Thorarchaeota archaeon; assembly: GCA_029210805.1. Taxonomy (GTDB): domain Archaea; phylum Asgardarchaeota; class Thorarchaeia; order Thorarchaeales; family Thorarchaeaceae; genus MP5-2226. The sequence continues at coordinate 2,489 of JARGGA010000455.1, read as the reverse complement.
AAAATGGCTGTTCAAAGCCAGCACAAACTTACACAGGAATTTGCTGAAAAACATGCTAATCTCCGTGAGAGAGTCAGACGAGTTTCAGTTGATGCGGCCCGAGAAATTGCTGAAGAAATGAATTGTCCTCTCCAGGTAGCTGAGGTTGCCTACCTCCTTGATATGGATGGAATCACAACTAGAAGAAAAGCCGTCCGTCTGCTTACTGCAGAGTTGCATCGACGGGAATCAATCGGTGATGGCGTTCCTAATCTTCCCGGTAACGTTCAAGAGTTTGCCGTTGATGAAGGACGCTGGATTCATTATATTTATGGTAGCTTTACGAGAGAATTTGAATTGAAGGTACGGGAGCTTTCTAATCTTGAGGCAGTTCTCGATGAAGATGAACCTCCTGTTGAGAAAGCAATCTCTTTGATGAATGCTCGGATAAAAATGGCAGAAGCGTTTCTGCTTCCGGTTGTTCAGACATGGTTTAAGGATCACATAAAGGGCACGAGTGATGACTTGCTGGTGTTCTTGGGTCCTGCTGTGACAGGATGGCAAGAGAACACTTTACGTGGTAAGCTCCGGAGAATGAAGAAACGCAATCAGGCACTCTTCCGTAAACTGACGCATATCATTTCTATGGCCTCGGATTCAATGACGATGGATCTTTACACCAAACGAGTTGACACCATTGTACAGGAATTGGATGTGGACATCCAAGACCTTACTGAACGTGCTGTGGCTCATCTTATTCTCCATATGGCTCCGCGACCAACCGGAGCTAGAGGTGACCGGTCACGATTTGTTGAAGTTGGAATGGCATCAACTCGCGGCAATAAAACCGAACCCGATATGGCTTCCCCTTTTGACTTTCTTGAACGTGATATTAGACTTGCTAGAAGAAGGAAAGGCATAGACAGAGATGAATACATCCAAGAGCGGATTGCCCGTGTATTGAGAGTTCTGAAATACCAAGGAAATGACGTTTTCTCAAGTATTGAACAGTGTGTTATTGAAATCAATGAGCGATTCAAACTTAATATTGCAAGTGTTGGTGATGAAGTTACAATTCTAAAACAGGAATTCTCGAATTCTTCTCCTGACGATTATGATGCATTTGCAGTTACTATAATTCATCAATTCATTGACAATCAAGTATTAGCGGAATGAGTATAATATGATGATGAGTCCCACTCCTCTCTACTGGCTTCTAGATGTTGAAGCATATGACTACGATATTGGTGTGCTAAAGAATGCTGAAATTTCAGGGCGTGCACTGATACTCTCCCATCAGTTATGGTCAATTCTTAGAGAAGATAAAGTATATTCGATTCTCATTGGTCCGGGGTATTTCAAAGGCATAGCCGAGAGCGGTAATAGACGTGTCGAGATTAACGCGCATATTTCCTCTCTAATGTTCGATCCTACACAGCTTCGTTATGACGAACCAGTACCTCTTGTTGATATAATCAAGCCTGAGATCATTGATCCCCTCGGTGCTGCAAGGAGTGAGGAGATTATGACCATTATCAGTAACCTTGTGGTTGAGAAAGGCAACATACTTGCGGAAAATCCTGTTGCCTCAGTGTCGCCAAGGGCTGCTGTTCCCCAAACCACACACTATACCGATGTGATGAAGAGGATACACATTTCGCATATTTCTGGCGTTCAAAGGGCAAGGTTCATTCTAGGTGGAACCAATCGCCCTCTCTATGCACCTCTTGTTGAATGGTATAACAAGAGAAGATACAGCAATTTTGAGCGTCTAAAAGTGATGAGCATCCCTTTTGCTCGCTTTGCCCAACCCTCTGATATTGAGGTAACCTCTGACTGGATGATTGTGGAGAAAGCAGGAATGGGCGGAGTTGGTGTTGATTCATTTCGTGCTGAATATGAGGACGTTCTCTCCAATATCGCCAAGAATGCAGATTCGTTCATCTTCTATCTTTGAGCAGACCAAAACAGTCATTGCTGATTCAATAACGCCAACAGATGAGGTCAAAACTTGGAAGTTGCTGATGCAGACATAAAGAAGATACTGGCTAAGCCATACTCTATTGTCATACGTGCAGCAAGACAAGATATGACAACGCGAATAGAAATAATGTCAGATGTTCTTACGGATCGGCAAAAAGCAAAAATGTCTGGAATGGTAGAGTATGGACTTCGCGATAATGGGCTTTTGGAAATCCGACGTTCTTGGTTTGTGAAGTATAATAAGCCACTATATTATCAACCAAAAGAATTTCACGAGATTCTCAGAAAGGCCAAGGTCATAATTATTCCCCTCCAACAGAAACCTGAATTTTTGAAAGCCTTGAGAGAGTTGCTTTCACGACTACAAGTACCTGAGCTGCGGGTAGTTCCTGTTTGTGAGCATTGCATAAGAGACATGAAATTGACGGTTCTGACCAAACGAAATGCAGTGAAGGTTTCAGACACTCAGGTTCTTTGCGGAACTTGCGCTAAGGTTGACCTAAAAACCGACCTCAAGAGTCTAGGTA
>JARGGA010000454.1 GCA_029210805.1 Candidatus Thorarchaeota archaeon | reverse complement strand
CACCTGGATGTACTGCAGGTGTGTTATCTGTCGGTGCATCAACAAGCTATAGCTACTTGGATTATCTCTTAGGACCCGGTCAGGAGCATGAAGGAATAGCATCATTCTCCAGCAAGGGACCTACTTTCTTGGGCTATTCCAAGCCGGATGTTTTAGCTCCCGGTTTAGCGGCATATGCTCCTGTTCCATTGTATCCACAGTATTTCCAGGAATGGTGGCAATCACCGATATGGAATTGGGGCGAGTATTCGAATATTACATTATTCAGTGGAACCAGTCAATCTGCTCCTGTTGCAGCTGGTGCAGCTGCCCTCGTGATGGAGGCTCTCAATACAAGGGGAGTAAGCTGGACGCCTGATAGGGTAAAGACCATCATTCAAAGCACATCTGATTCTCTTGGATATGACCCCGCAACAGAAGGATTTGGACGCATCAATGTCGATGCAGCATGCGACTTTGCGGAAAATGATGCTGGGTTCATTGTTGAATCAACTGATTCGTTCGATACAATGATGAGTGTTCTAGAGGATGCCTGGTATCCAGAACGTGGCGGGGAAATCTGGGAACTTGAAATGCCTAATAGTCCACTACCAACTGGGTATGCTGAAGGATCATTATACTTTGGCCTTGCAAGTCCTGGTAGTACAACATCGAATTTGCAAAACATTTACACTTCTGCAACAGGCAGTTACCTCACTGACCTGACTGGATGGACTAGCAACGCCTATTATTGGAGGGCTGCAGAAATACATACTTTCTCCAGTACTACCTTTGTTTACAATGATACCTCTGTTTCGGAAAGAGACTGCTATGGTTGGTATGACCTTCGGACCGAGCTAGGAACAACTGAGTACGATGCGGCAACAACTGCTCATACTTATGTTACAGTAGGCGTGTCGTTTGATGATGCAGATATTGCCGATAATGGAGCACCATGGATGTTCATGTATGATTGGACTGATGATAATCCAATCGATGGAGTACCCAATTATTGGAATTCTGCTACTACTCAAGGGGATGAGCTAAAACGATTAACAAGTGCATCTGATGATTCCAACAATAATATTATGTCATATGCCACCTTTGGCTCTTCTCTCGATGCATCACTAAATGGAGATCTTACTCTTGTCATTCATGATCCAAAGTTTGATACTGATTGGGCTGCTACAGGTAATGACTTCCAATGCACTGTCATATTCTGGGAAGCTGTTCCGACAAGTATGATTCAAGACACTGGAGGGATGGGTGGCTCAACATTCAACTGGACACTTACTGCACCAATGGATGATGCTGGAATCTATCAAGGTTTCATTGCCATTACAGATGGAGCTACAAACATCAACGTACCGTGGAGTTTCAATCTTATCTATAATCTGACTGCGTCAGAAGGTGCAGTAAATACAATCACTAGTGGATTTGGTAGCGAGCTCACTCCATATGATAGTCCTTTCTATGGATGTGTTGATGAGGGCCCCGATGATTATGATTTCAGAAGTTATACCGTTTACAATCCAAATCCAACGGCAAGATACATTGGAGTTCGCGGAATATGGGATGATCCCGGTTCTGAGATGCAGGTATTTCTCTTTGACCATCAAGGAATACAGCTTGGGTCGCAGGCTGCCTCTACAGATACTTCAACCGCGCTCTTGACAGAAATTCAAGACCCCTACACTGGTTACTACCATATTTTGGTATATCCACTGAGTCTTACTGGACAATTGACACTTCCTGCCAACTATACTCTGAATGTCATGTGGTATACATCAATCGATTCACCCATGGCTTCTCCAACATACTATTCAAATTGGGATTCGACTCCTCTACCCTTTACAGATTATAACATTCTAGAAGGAGACCATATCATAGCGAATGTTTCTCTCTCAGAAATATCTGCTCTCAATCTTCCCGAGTATGCTATCACTTCAACGACTATGCAAATGTTTTCAGGCATCTATGTAGAACGAAATGGAAACCTAATCATACCTGATGGTTCATACAATCCATTCGATGGATCACCATTGCACCTTGACGAGTTCGTTTGGGAAGTAGTGGTTGGGATTAAAGAAGGTGATACCGTTAGAATCGAAGTTGACTTTACCAACGGCGACTCTGATATTTTCGTCTACTGGGCTGATACTGACGATTCTACATGGTCCTCCGGCAATGACCTAGCTAGCGGCAGTATGGGTACAGGAGCGAGACCCGAGCATGCTGAATTTATTGCTAGTCGTGATGGATCATTGGCTATTGGTATCTTCGATTACGATTTGGCTCCCGGGAATTACTACCTGAGTGTTGATACTCGAGAGTCTATCGATATTGAATTTTCAGGTCTATCTGCATGGTATGATACCTATGAGTTTGGTAAAAACACTACACGAAGTATTACGGTGATTGGCACAACACCTACGGGCGTTGAGTTTTACTTTGATTGGGCGGATGTCACATTCAACAATTATTTCTCACCCGATGTCACTGTGACGAGCCCAAATGGTGGGGAAACGTGGACAAGCAGCCACTCAATCACATGGTCGATATCATCCTTAAATGATGATTCAGAACCTATGAGTGAAGTCTGGATATCCAATGATGATGGACTGACGTTCATGCTACTTGCTCGAGGTTTGGATGTCAGCTCCTTTGTATGGGATCCTGTTGGTTGGCAGAATATGGACACTTATCGCATCAGAGTCATAGCTTCAGATAGAGGGATGTTTGGAGAAGATACTTCGGACACCTCATTTACGGCTGGAACATTATCCGCACCCGATGTTCCACCAATCATCTTTGGGTCTCCTGATTTAGAATACTATCAAGGTGATACCGGTAATGATCTAACGTGGGTTGTTAGTGATTTGTATCCTGATGCGATTGAGCTTTGGATAGATGGTACGTTTGATGCGACATATCCTTGGAATACACCAAGTGCAACAATCACTGAG
>JARGGA010000453.1 GCA_029210805.1 Candidatus Thorarchaeota archaeon | reverse complement strand
ATATTATTCGTGAACACAAGATTACCATCTTGGATGATGACAACTCCATCTTGCATGTTTTCAATCAATGTACGATACTTTTCCTCGCTCTCTTCCAGGGCTAATTCCATTTTCTTCTTATCTGTTATATCAGTAAACATACCAGAAGCAAAGAACGTCCTATCTACTTCGTAGGTTTTTGTTGAGGTATCGCGAATCCAAATCCATTCTCCGTCTTTTCTCTGAATCCTGTAGATTATGTCATACGATGTTTTCTCCTTGATAGATTTCTGATATTCCACCTGAACCCTATCAACATCATCTGGATGAATACTCCCAAACCAAAGGTCCTGACCACCCTGCTCAATCTCTTCTGGTGTGTAACCATAAATTTGTTCTACATTCGGACTGATGTATATTGTATTACCCTCTTTATCAGATGTCCATGTGACAACTGGTAAATGTTCAACCAATGTTCGGAATTTTTGTTTGCTGTTCAATAACGCTTCTTCAGCTCTTCTTCTTTCAGTGATATCCACACCTGAGCTAAGAATGCCTATAATGACATCTTTGCTATCTCGGAGAACAGTTGTATACCAAGACACTAGCTTTACGTCGCCGTTTAATGTGATGATATGCCTCTCTACCTCCCGCAGGGAGTTGATTTCCCCGGTTATTAGACTATCAAAGGCTTTTCTCGAATCACTCCTCTCTCTTTCAGGCACAAATGTGTCAAACCAATCTTTTCCAACTGCATCTTCCAATGTGCATCCTAGTACTTCGCAGGATTTTTGATTCAGGAGAACAATACTTCCATCTGGATCCAGAGCCAAAAACATAACTCCAGCCCAATCAAGGTAAAGCTGTGCCCGATCTCTTTCCTCTGCAATCCTCCGTTCTGCATCCTTCATTATTGTAACATCTAGCAAACCAACCAGAATCGCTGGTTGTTCTTGATGTTGAATAATATTCGCAGTTAGCTCTGCCCAGAATACGCTACCATTCTTCCGTAATGCTCGGTAGGTGTATTGCATTGGTTTGGAATACCCTTTTAGGAATTCATCCATTTGTTCAAAGACATTTTCTCTATCTTGAGGGTGTGTTAATTCCTGTAGTTCTTCCAATGTTAGAGAGAGAAGCTCACTATTTGTATATCCGGATATACGAGTCATCGCAGGATTTGCGTACACTATTCTTGGCGGATCTCCCTGAAATATCAAAACACCTTGTTGGGCTTCTTCGATAAAGGATTTGTACATAGAATGATTATCCGGTTCGGAATCTGTTGGATCCGCATTGTGATTCATTCTACACACCCATAACGAAGTCTGGCATCTGGTATTATTCCCATATCGGATATTTAGATGAAGTTTTTATAACTATACTACAACGTAATATGATTATCGATATTTCTGGTGCGGTAGTCTTCCTGCTTTCTAGGTCTTTATCTATGATATATCATTACTATACTGTGTGACGCGAACCGTTCAGACACGATTAGTCGACTTCGAGGATGCCGATTCCCCTAGTAAGAAAGTTAACCTTTCTAAACCTCAACGACTCGTACCAGATAAGAGACCTCCCACCAAAGTGTGGCGGAAGACAATCAATGACGGCGAGGTCTGGGGTGTCTTTGACGTAGACGATACTGTCCTCTTTGTCCAAATCCTAGACGGTAGAGTTCATGCGCATGGTCGAGAAGCCGTTTGCAAGTACTGCGGAGGTATACTGGATATTCGCGGCAGTCAGATTTTCTGTGGTGGCGAGTGTGGAGTCTATCAGGGCAATTTTTCGTACGATCTTAATGCGTACCTGAAGTGGGATGGGGCTAAGTCATTGACTCTCCGCAAGGCCGTGGCTGAAGAGGAGGGTTTCTCACTTGAGGAACGTGACTATGAACCGATTCATTATACGCCACAATGGTCTGTCCTTTATGAGTTCGAAGACTTCGAAGCTGATGAGTTAGAAAAAGAGTAGACACTCCGAAGAGTGTCTATTATTGGAAGTGAACTTTCACATCGGGAATATTCAGATAGATCGCTGCAATCAAACTCAATATTGCTCCTGGCCAATTATCCCCGTAAGCATAGAGGAGTATTGCTGCAATACTGAAAACGACCGCAATGGTCCAAGCTTGAGAATCTTGTTTCAAGATTTGGAAGTATATCCAAATTCCGATGACGGCCATTAGAAGGCCAAGTCCCGAAGTCCTGTCTTCATACCAATAGAAATTCAAGCCAGCTGTAATGAGACCAGCAATCACTTCTGCTAGAACGATAAAACTTATCCATATGTTACTTCTTTTGGTCTATCCGGCATTAGTATCACTAAATTGACAAGAATCTATTCAATAGCTAATTACTGTTTCGAATTGATTTCAGAGCTTTAGTGTAAGGAGGATCAGATAGCGATTCTCCATGTCCTCTGGAATGATTGCCAATCCGGAAGCCCATTCAGATGCATTTGGACCCATGAAGAATCCAAGATTATCAATATCAGAATTCTCAGTTTCCTCGATGATTCTTGCTATCATATCGACAAATGTACTTCGTTCTCGTGAAAAGACAGTAGCTCTTCTTCTCTTAGCTTCATTTCTCATGAAATCGCGAATTGAGTATAATCCTAATGGCTCTCCTTCATCGCTGACTATTAGATTGAGGTTCACTTTCTTTCCGATTCTCTCAAATCCTTCGAGCGTCTTCTCTTCGAACTCAAAAGGAATTGGAACTTTCTGTGTGTTCATTAAGTCAGGAAACTGTTGAACGGCTTCGAAGGCCCTTTGTGCATCAATAGGAAGCGGTACAATTGACGGACTAGGTTTAGGCCTTGGGGGGTAAGGTCGCTCAAGTCTGAAAGATGTTACTTTATCTCCAAGTACAAATCCCAATTTCTCTGCAAGTTTTTCCGATGCTTCATTTCTTGAGCTTGTGACATATCTAACTTCAGAGAGACCTATCTCTCTTGCAATGTCA
>JARGGA010000452.1 GCA_029210805.1 Candidatus Thorarchaeota archaeon | reverse complement strand
TTCCTCGTCTTTTCATTAAAAAGCCCTTTACTTCAAAGCAAGTCTAACCAAAAATGGGTATAGCTAAGGAGCATAGATGCTTCCAGGACCCACATTTGTTGAGTATTAGAGAGATTGGTGCTTGATATCAAGACCTCTATCTCGGAGAGCTTGAATGAATGGACCTGGTGGAATGCATCGCTCAGCAGGAAGTACACCCTTATCAGTTATCGTTCCATCCGCCATCATAGTTGCAGTTACAGTTGCAGGAAATGATGTAGTTCGCATCATAGATGTCAGTCCACTGGCATCATCAAAGTAGTCAACCAGCTGATAGACTATTTCACGAGACTCCGTCCCTTTCCATCCAGATACTGTCACTCTGATAAGAGTTGCATCTTTTCCGGACTCTGGAAGATTCCTCTCAAGTAAACGTTCGAAGACGGTACGGGGAGCTATCTTTACTCCGTTGAAGTCTTGCACCGTGCTATCCATAAGTCCCAATTTCATCAAACACCACATCTTGTGTCCATGCCCAAGATATCTCAGAGTTTTGTAATCGAGATTTTTTATTTTCCCTTCGTAAGTAAGAGGAAGTGTGGAGGTTCCACCTGATGTATTGAATGCCTCAAGCATACCGAAAGGCTCTGGAAATTCTACTTGCTCAAAACCGACGAGAGGCTCTTCATAGACTATCTTCCCATCTCTGAGTGCCATGCAAGGTTCAACGTACTCGTTAATCAGGCCTTCTACAGAAAATATCAAAGCATAATTCAATGGCGGTCTAGGTTCTTGCTGCAAACCACCTACACGTATCCTTACATCCTCTGCTTGATCGAGAGCATCGATTCCAGCTCGTGCAAGAACGCTAACCATTCCAGGAGCAACCCCAATGTCAGGCACAATGGTTATTCCTGCATCCTTTGCTTGATTATGTAAAGCCATCTGTTCCTTTACAACATGGAGGTTTCCACCGAGATCACACATGTGTGTGCCTGTTTCTATTGCGACTTGTGTATGTAGAAGATTCACAGTATAGCTGACGGCACTAACGACTGAATCTACCTTAGAGAATATATTGGTAAGTTGAGATTTGTTCTTTGCATCTATCTTTTCGGCTATGACTTTTGAACCCATCTCTTTGGCGAGTTTATTTGCCATTGATTCATCAATATCTGCAACAATCACCTGCTCGACGTTTTCATTATGAACAAGATCGTATGCTGCTCCTTTACCCATCTGACCAGAACCTAGTACTAGGACCTTCACGCTGCTCACTCCTGACCTGAATAATCAACTAGTATGAACGGCAGGTAAAAACAGTATCGGATTCTCGTTTACTCATATCAACAAAACCGCGTATAGCCTCTGAATTGTAGGAAGAGGTTTCTGATGCTTTACGAATGTAATGATTTCATAAATTCTAATACTTGATAGTCCCACTCTCGGGTCGTTAGAATCACTTCATTTCTAGAACCTTTGGGAAATACCTGAACTGTCACATAACCTGTGTTGTTGCTAAATTCAACACAGCAGTTAGGAACATGATCTGCTACTTGTAATCCAAAGAAACCCTTGAAGTATGTAACTGCTTCACTGATAATCTTGTTTATTTCCAGAGAGGTTTCTTTTGCCATGACTTTCAATTAATTCACCATTGTTAAATTATATATAATATTCAATTATTCATCTAAAAGGATTGTCATACTCGCATATATTCCGAAATCTAATCGCGTGATGCTCATACGTTATTAGGAAATGCAAACAGCAACACGTATGATTTATTCAAACATCCCTCTCAAGGGGAAAGCTGTTCGCGACCTTGAATTCCTAACAGGACATTGGAAGGGAGAATTTGACGAAGATATTGTTGAGGAATATTGGCTTCCAGAAGTAGAATCGAATAAAGCATGCGTATTCCGCTGGATAAAGAAAGGAGAAATCTACATCTACGAGATTGTTGCTCTTATAGAGAGAGATTGAGAGATTCACATGCTCCTCAGACACTTTGACAAGACGTTCACTGCGTGGGAGGAGAAAAACGCACCTCGAGATTTTGTCGTAACCGAAGTATCTGGATCCAGTGTTGTTTTCATCGATTCAGCAAACCCGGATAAGGGGTTCTTGAGGTATGACACAAGCAAGGAAGACACTTTGGAATTCTTTGACCATGAACCAGATGGATCAGTTAAATTCTCACTAACATTTTATCGTGAAGAAAAATAACTCGAACTAATTATTCCTCTTCTTGAAACATTCCGATGCGACTTATATTGCACCTAGGTTAGTTACGCGATTTTATGATTAGGATAATGACAATGATAATCACGATACTAGATCCAATAGTAATGATAAGTGCTAGAAGTTCAAAACCTGATGGATTGGTGGGGTTTGTATTGTTAGTTGAACTAGTTGTTCCTGTCAAAGCTGTAGTACTTTCAATAACTTCGACCCATACTTGATCGTGTGCGGTATTGCCTTAAGTATCTGTGACTAATATTGTAAAATTATAGATGCCCAAATTGAGACCATTAACAGCATACGAAAAAATCATCGTTTGATGAGTCCATTCTCCAGAATCAACAAGAGTTCCATTCCGATAAACCTCCCAGGTTGCATGATGCAAGTCGGAAACGGTCCATTCAATATCATTTCCATCAGTACCTAATACATATTCCATGTCATCTGGATGAGATATCTGTGGATCCGTGGAATCTATGACATGAACTATGACAGAATCGTGTGAAGAGAAGCCCTGCAGGTTCGACACAATCAGAGTGTAATTATAGTCACCAAGACTCAGATTGTCAACATTAATTGAAATACTTTCATCACTGGAGTTCCAATCACCAAACTTGATAGTTATGCCGTCTCTAAGAATGGAATAATAGGATGGATTGTCGCCAGTCGCATTCCAAGTGACGCTGTTACCTATTGAGCCCTCTGAATATGTTATGTCTACCGGATGGTCAA
>JARGGA010000451.1 GCA_029210805.1 Candidatus Thorarchaeota archaeon | reverse complement strand
GCTTCGGAAAATACTACAGATGGCGTTATTATTGCCCAATACTATGCAGAATTATATGAAAAATCAATTGGAGATACAATTACGGTTGATCATGGGATTGTATATCCAATGGAATTTGTAATTGTCGGTACAATGAATAGTGCACCCTAGATTTGGCTATGCATCACCATATCAGCAAAATCTAAACACAGTTGCCGATAGTCTAGGCATGCAGGTTCTACAAGAAGGCTTTATGCTTGTAAACCTCAATTATCTAATTATAAAGACATGGGACTTCGAAACGGATCTGTTCTTAGCTGATACAAACTTGGACTCGAATTTTACTGCCTTATATGATCAGCTTTCGAGTGACTTTCGTGTTAATCTACTAACGCCTCACTGGAATCTGTTACCTGAACGGGAAGTGATTATCCAAGGTGAAGACTCGATTTTCTATTCTCGCAAGGATCCTATCTATCAAGAGATTGATCACTTTGCTTCAGGGGTTTAAGGTATTACACTTGTCGGCACCGTGATTTGCCTGCTCATGGCTATGGTTGCGATATATCTTTTCTTTGGTTCTGCTATAAGAGAGAGAAAACCTGAGTATGCTATTATTCGAGCGGTAGGGGCAACGCAGAAGCAGGTTTATAGTATGGTGTTTAGTGAGTTCTTAGGCCTTGTACTGGCAGCTCTCTCCCTTAGTGCTCTTCTAGGAATCATTGTCGGGTATTCAACAACCTTCATGATACTGGGTATCTCGCCATATGCACCATTAGTGCCATTATCCATAGCACTTCCTTTTGCTGGATTATTAGCAATAATCGCCACTGAATTCGTTGCATTAGTGGTATCCTGTTACTATCCTGCTAGAAATGCCGGCAAAGTGAATATGCTTGAAGAACTACGGAATCTATAATATCAAGAAATTGAGTAGTAGTTCTTAAGCAACATGCGTTCAATATGATTATGAAGATGTTGGGGGTTTGCAGAGTATGAAGGAGCTAAAGCCGCAAATAGAGGTCAAAAAGGTTGGCAATAAAGCTGATGCGAAAAGGGTAATCAAGCAAATTTCAGAAGCTATCCGATATCACAACTATAGATATTATGTATTAGATGATCCAATAATTACAGATCCAGAATATGATAAATTGCTCTTAGATCTTATTTCACTTGAAGAAAAATTTCCATCTCTTGTGCTAAGCGATTCTCCAACGCAACGAGTCGGAAATGAGCCAAGGTCAGGCCTAAAAAAAATTGAGCATCCGATACCTATGCTATCTTTGAAGACGGTTTATGATGAGGAATCAGTTCTATCATATGATAGCACCTGTAGAAAGGAACTATCAAAAGATATTGTTGAATACATTGCAGAACCCAAGTTTGATGGACTCGCAGTAGAGCTCGTGTATCAGAATAGTCAACTGATTGAAGCTTCCACGAGGGGGGATGGCATTACTGGCGAAGAAGTGACCGCCAATATACGAACCATTAAGGATGTTCCTTTACGCCTTCAAGATTTTGAAGGCGAAGCCCCACCTCCAAGAATAGTTGTTCGTGGCGAAGTCTACATGGATATTGAGGACTTCAATCGATTAAATGAGATCCGAAGCGAAGAAAACGAATCACTATTTGCTAACCCCCGCAATGCAGCTGCAGGGTCATTAAGACAGCTTGACCCAAAGATTACTGATTCACGACCTCTGAGAATATTTCTGTATGGCCTAGCTGAGGGAAGAAAATTCGAATCCCAAATGGAGGTTCTTACAACCTTGCAAAAGTGGGGCCTGCGAGTAAATCTTGAATTAAGTCGCGTATGCAATGGAATAGAAGAGGCAATACAATATCATTCGGAATTGGATGATATACGTGATAATCTACCTTACGAGATTGATGGTGTTGTCTTCAAAGTAAACCAAATATCAGAGCAAGAACAAATGGGTATGCGGTCTAGATCTCCCAGATGGGCTGCAGCATACAAATTCAAACCCAGACAAGCTTCAACCAAACTAAAGTCTGTGACGGTACAAATTGGTCGAACTGGTAGATTGACTCCTGTCGCAGAATTAGACCCGGTGAACATAGGCGGCGTGATGGTCAAAAGAGCATCACTTCATAATCAGAGCGAGATTGACAGAAAGGACATTCGCATTGGAGATACAGTGATTGTTGAACGTGCTGGTGATGTGATTCCACAAGTTGTGAAACCAATCACTGAACTACGTACAGGCAAGGAAAAGAAATTCAAGATGCCAAAAAAATGTCCAGAATGTGGTTCGCCTATCGAAACAAGTGAAGACCTGAAATCATCTACATGTAGGAATCTTAATTGTCCGGTTCAACTGCGAAGAGGTTTGACTCATTTCGCCTGTCGTGTGGGAATGGATATTGAGGGACTAGGACCAAAGAGAGTGAAGATGCTTCTTGATAATGGACTTGTAACAAGTATTCCTTCGCTTTATAGAATCAAACAAGAGGACCTAATTGCCATAGAACGATTTGGCGATACATCTGCTGAATCGCTTTTAGAGCAAATAACTCAAAGCAAAACTAATTCTCTTGACAGAGTAATTTTCGCCTTTGGAATTCCAAATGTGGGTCTAACAACTGCAAGACTCTTGGCGAGAAAATATAGAACGATTCAAGAACTCATGGACACAACTGAAGAGGAATTAGTTATCATTGAAACCATAGGTCCAGAAGTAGCTGGAAGTATATCACGATTCTTCTCCATGGATTCTGTTAAAAAAATGATATCAGAATTAGCAAATCTAGGACTTACAATGAAGAGTGAACCGATAACGACTGGATCAGCCGCATTTGAGGGTCAGACATTTGTATTCACAGGAAAACTAGAAAATACTACACGTGATGAAGCTCAAAAGATAGTTGAAAATCTTGGAGGGAAAACATCCTCCAGTGTCAACAAGAATACCGACTATCTGATAGCCGGTCCTGGTGCTGGCTCAAAACT
>JARGGA010000450.1 GCA_029210805.1 Candidatus Thorarchaeota archaeon | reverse complement strand
ATGGTAAGCGTTCCGGTGCATTTTGCGCCACATGGTTTGGTGGAAAGAGCGCATACATTCTACAGAGCTTCAACGGTACCATGAGTGACATCTACACATCCGCTCATGAATTAGGTCATGCGATGCATGCCTATCTTGGGACACGAGCTCAGAAACCGTCCAACTATGAGATTGGTAGCTGCGTTGCTGAAACAGGTTCAATATTCGGTGAACTGCTCCTGACTGAAAAACTTCTATCAGCCATCGAAAGCAAGGAAGCCAAGCAAGAGATTCTTGCAATCGTTCTTGATGAATTCACGCAGGCCGGGTTCCAAGTATCAGCGAGAACATTCTTCGAGACCGCAATCTATGATGCCATAGAGAAGAATAAATTACTTGATGGAGAGAGCATCTCTAAGATGTGGCTCGAAGCACGTGACAAGATCTTCGGTGATGCTGTAGAGTGGATACCTGAGGACAAGTGGTGGTGGACCATGAAGCTTCACTTCTTCATACCAAACTACAGATACTACAACTATCCATACGTCTACGCTCAGTTGTTCGTATTTGCCATGTACAGGTTGTACAAGGAGCAGGGTAAGGACTTTGTACCGAAACTCAAGAACCTCCTTGCAGCTGGTTCAAGCAAGAGCCCACGCGAGCTCGCCGCAGAGATTGGCTTTGACATCACAAAGGAAGACTTCTGGCAAAAGGGCATTGACCAGTTCTCAGAGTTTGTAGAAATGTTCAAAGAAACTTTGTAAAAGAGAGATGGGGAAATCCCCCCTCTCCTCATCTTTTTTGTCCTCCAGAAAAATCAATAAGCTTTCGATTATTATATTGATATAGCATTGGGGGAAAATTCGTGGCGCATACTGTCCAGTCTGGACGTTCGTTTTATCAAGCTCTAATCATAATGATAATTCTTCTTTGTCCATGCATATCATATTCGAGCGGCATCCCAGTATCTTCATTCATACCTAGTGAAGAAGACACATACATCACCAGTTGCGTTGCAGACACGTACATACTCTCTGATTATCCTGATTCTAATTTTGATAGCTCCATAGATCTGAGAATTGAATCAAACGGTACAGAATCAATAGGTGGGCAATCTTGGGTATTTATCAAATTTGACCTCACAGGTTTTGATTTGTCAAATATCGTTACGTTAGCTCATGTCAACTTTTGGAGCAAGTATGCTGGACCATATCCGTTAGTTGGGGTGTATTGGTGCCACGATAACACTTGGACAGAAAATCAGCTCACATGGAATAATGCCCCCATGGAATCTATAGAGAATTACTCTCTGGACCAGAAGCGAAATTCTGTAGGCAGTCTGTATTTTGATGTAACTTATGCACTTCAAATGTCATTATCCAAATCGATTCAGAGTGTTACATTTGTGTTCAAAGCGGAACAGTTTGGAGATCAATATACTTTCTCGAAGGACGATGAGTCTATAGCTAATGCTGTCAAATTATGGATGGTATTTGTACCTCAAACGTCTCTAGATCAGGTCTTTCTCAGCAATGAAACAAATAGCGGGTATATACAAGATATGTGGCTTCATTGTGACTGGATCAATACTGGCAACTCGCATCTAATCAATATCGCATCTGCTTGTAGACCACTGAGTCTTTACTTCCCAAGTTTGAATCTGATTGGCCAGCATTATTTTGCGCCAGATGGTACTGAGCTTTTTGTTGGACATTCTCTGATTTGCTATGAGCTATTCAACGACGCAAATGAGAATGGGTATTTGGATGCAAATTTCAGCTCTCAAGATATAGAAACCGAATACTATTTCTCAATGAACTTCTCAAAATCATTCGAACCAAGTCCAATCGAGAAAAGCGAATCAGGAGCTTCTGTTACATATCAATGGAATATCCACTATGGAGATGTAACAGGCTTTGTTCTTTTTAGAAATGGATCAGTTCCGTCCATCGGAGACACAGCGGCAATTCTCACTCTAGATTACATTGAGATTGGATTTGTTTACACTATCGAAGGGAACAAGTCATATCTAAAAACAAGCATCTCAATTGGAGAAGTTGACGACCTTCAGGAAATCCTCGAAGGGTTTTCATTAGAGGGCTTGGGTCTTTCTGCGTTGTATTCCACAATAATACTTTCCAGTACCGGAGAAGCAGGAGTTTTCGTAGAGGACCTCAATTATGATTCAAGACGTGCGAATGAAACATCGAAAGAAATGACAAAGGTCAACATCACTGATTCAGATACATCATTCTACGATATGGCATTCTCGGATAATTACACGTTGATTTCGGATGAATCGAGGTCCCTGCAGGTGACTTCATCGGCATGCACATCGACCAGTATTCATGCCAAGGTTCCTAGAAAGCAAACCCAATTTCCATTCAATTTCTATCAGGGATTTCTAATTGGATTTCTACCTAGAATATCAGGTTCCACCGTTGACATTAATTTAGAATACACAGAAAGTAGCTTGCTCTACAGAATATGTTATCCGCAGTGGGACGGACTTGAGCTTCATCACGATCCTACGTTCACTGCGCATCTGGGGCAGTCTATGATAATTGGAGGAATACCTATTCAGCTCGTCATTCCGATTGTGGTTATTACAATAATATGCTTCATTGCTGTTGTTATTATATTGAGGAGAAAACAACACTCGCCATAAATAACTGCTTTTTGAATCAAAATTAGATGAGATGTCTAAAGAAACACAGTAGATAAGCAATAGTTCAATCTTTTTATAAAGATAGGAACTTGATGAAACATAAGAAATCCAGATGGGAAAATTCATACCATTAGAACAAGCTCTAAAAGGGGTTTTTGCAGCACAGAGTCGACTGCGCTATGAATAAAAAACAGGCGGCGAGCATTGCTATAGTTGGAGGAATAATTGTCTTTCTCATCAAGATATTGGCATACTTCCTATCCAATTCAGTAGCTTTACTCTCTGATGCACTTGAGTCAATTGTGAATATAAT
>JARGGA010000449.1 GCA_029210805.1 Candidatus Thorarchaeota archaeon | reverse complement strand
CCGTTCTCCCTAATTTTGAATACGCGAGCAAGTACGTAAAAACAATGTGCTATGGAGATGAACGTCGAGATGATGAGAAACGGTACGGCCTTTCCTCCTCAGATGAATCAATAGCTATGGGTCCAGGAAACGATATCTAGATTTCTCTCTTAGAGGTTGGAAGTGTCACTCCGCAGTAAGGACACTTAACAGAGAGTGGACCTACCCATTCAATATCCTCAGAGGTGATACTACCTCCACACCCCGAACAGAATGCTGGAGGTTCATGAATGAAGTTCCTCTCAACAGTTTGTCCCCCTCTCTCATATCTTGGTGCGAAGAGACCTCCTCCCATGAAGCCACGTGTGAATGTGCTTCTGGGGTTGGATTTGATTATTATTGCAGCTCCTAGAAGGAAGCCAATCATGGGGATCCCCATCATGAAGAATAATATCATTCCAACTCCCATCTCAAAAATATCGAACGTAAACATGGAGATGAACCCTCCAAAGAAGAAAATAATAATAACTGCCATTCCTGTACACATTCCCATCATATTGGGTTCATCTTTCTGACCTGACATCACTCTGGCTCCTTGTAGTTCGGCTCCTATTTGAGACGTTCATTTATGAAGGTTTTAGATATGTACATGATTTACATTTCTAGTCCATCGGGATTCTTCCATACGTCCTTGTTGAAATATCCAACAAGCAGTGGTTTATTCAGAGTGGGTCGAGATACCCACATCACAAATGGCTTGTCGATAATGTATGGTTCTTGTTTCCTAGGAGCCGCTCCTGCAAGTATTCCCATGGCAGCTACACTCTTGATTCTGAACCCTTTGTAATTCATCTTCATCTTTGTCTGCTGCAAGGCTTGAGCTATTTCATAGAATGGGAATTTGCCTCCATCAACGAATGCCTTTAGCCCAACGACCCACTCCAAGGATCCTTGAATATCAAGATCTATCATGGGGAACTTGAGGCCGTCATATTCGACATTATGCCGTTGGAGTTATGCCTGTATATCTTGAACATAATCAACCATCGCCAACCCAGAAGGAACTGCATCTACCATCATCATGTAGACCTGATCTCTTCCTTCTGTTGTGATCTTGACAATCAAATCCGACTTTCCTTCGCACTCCATCAGATCGTACCCTGAGACCATTTTCACACCAGGATATGATTCGTATGGTCGACGTATATTTTTTGTTCAGTGCCCGTTCTATTCCAATATCCAGTTAGGTCTAGCTTACTTGCTGTTCCGAAACCTCCTGGGCCAAAAGGATCCAATTTAATATCAAACCCATGGTGTTTCAACCATTTATTTATGACATTTACATCTAGATTCGCGATGCTCTCAATCTCTGGAATCAGTGGAATCTCACTCTTGCATATTGCATAGATTTCTTTCATGAACAATTGAAGAACTTCATTATTCTCTTCCCATCTTTCAACTGGTGATTCTTTTTTCAGGAACTCCTCGATTTGTCTTATTGCTCCTACAATGGGATATGTAACAATCGTTGTTGTTTCACTGGTCATCTTATTTTGCATGATTGGCAATCTCCGCCTCATTGTGTTGTTTCATGCAATCGACCTTATAGGGATTTGATGTTTTCGTTTTCCTTCTCTTCTTGGGATGAGGTTTGTTTACAGAGCTGTGTGAAAAGTCAAGAAGAATTCACTTTATTTCAAATTGTTACAAATATTGATCAACGAATGTGCATGTTTGGAGAAAATTATTCTCATTCTATCTTGTTTTTGCTACCTGTTTCAGACTTTTCACACAGAGCCTTTGTTTGCACAAAAGTCAAAAGGTTGGAAGCCTGTAGTTATGGCTGCCTAGATAAGGAGGGAACTATCTTTTGGCAGGTGCAGGTGGAATTATTGCAAATCCGGAATGGGAGAGTATATTCCAGGCAATAGGTCATCCAACGATTATCCTCGATAAGAATCATCGAATTCTTATGGTGAATACTGCTACGGTTCAAATGTTGAGAAAAAGCAATGAGGAGCTAGTTGGAAAACTCTGTCATGAGGTATTCCACGATACAGATGAACCTGCATGCGGTTGCCCATTAGAAGCCATGTTGTCTTCCGGGACACTTGAAACGAACGAGATGGTTATCGAAGCATTAGGCGGGACTTACCTTGTGTCCTGCACGCCGGTAATGGATAAGGACGGGAACCTTGAACGTATCATTCACATTGCAACGGACATATCTGCAAGGTTCAGGGCAGAAGAGGCACTAGAGGCTGTTTTAGATATCATGGCTCACGATCTTCGAAATCGTCTTCAGGCTGCTCTTTTGGGAGCCGAGCTACTTGGGGATACTTGCAGAGGATTGGATTCCGTTGAGGCGGTTGATGCGATACTGGAGTCTGTGGGTTCTCTTGGTACGATTATCGAAAAGGTGCAGTCAACTCGTGGTTTCCTGAATGAACCTCTTGGCATAGTGGTTCTAGAGGATGTGCTCATGCAAGCAGTGAAGATACTTCGTTACAGACATCCGGATGCTAAAGTGAATCTTAGTATTGAAACCCAGAATGCGATAGTAATGGCAGACACATACTTGGAGAATCTTATCCTCAATATTTTGGAGAATGGAGTTATTCATAACACGTCCAAGACCAAGATTCTATGGGTGAGCTTGGTTCAGATTGAGCATGGATACAATGTTACAATCGGTGATAATGGTCCTGGGATTCCCGACCACCTGATTGGTAGTCTTTTTGATTCTGAGCGGCGTTTTGGAGGTGTTGGGATTCATCAATCAGCTAGACTCGCCAAGAAATATGGAGGACGAATTAAGCTAAATCGACGAGTAAAGGAAGATGTATCACAAGGTTCCCAGTTTACAATATGCCTCCCATCACACTAGAGTAGAGATGCTGGGTTTTATCCCAGTTCATCTCATACCTATGATTACATTTCAAAGAAGTATTTGCCCTTGGAATAGATTACTTCATCGCCAGCTAT
>JARGGA010000448.1 GCA_029210805.1 Candidatus Thorarchaeota archaeon | reverse complement strand
GCAAGCATTTGACACCACTTTGGCGAACGCGACATCCCACCAATGACTTTGATTTGGGTTACATCAGCAAACTCATAGAGCTGCTCACAATTTCCTCTCACGAATACGCTATATTCTCCATTACTGCATGAATAAGAGCCCCCGAATCCAAGGGTATTACTGATGGTAAGGCTGGTTGGGGAAAGAACATTCTCGCCAAAGGAACATTCGTTATCTTTGTACTATCCATTATGTTTGGACCAAGTGCGACAGTTGACTCGTTGCTCCCTGGTGGTATATCTTCTATCAATACCTCTAATTCATTGAAGGTTCGCTCCACGCATTTTGCAGAGTCACTTGATCGCTCACATAGTAATCCTACAACCCATTCTAGGTAGGCACCAGTAAGTGTGGCATTGCTTTCTATAGTGTACATTGATGGAATCATATGATGACCTGACCAAACACGCATCTGCTTGTCACATACAAGCTGGTCTGTGAGCAACATCACTGGGGTCGTGCTTCCTGCAATTATTCCTATTTCATTTGTCTTTGCTTGAGCTGTGATGAGTGCACAATGTGTGTCAGTGCCACCTTGAATGACCGGAGTCCCTTCTGGAAGATTACACTCGTTCTTCCCTTTGGCAGTTACATTACCAACAACTTCTCCCGCCCATGAAATCTCTGGGAGTATACTCCTTTCCAAATTAAGAGTATCAAGTATCGTATCACTCCATTTGCGTGCTCTAATATCATAGAAGCCTGTTGCGCTTGCAGTAGCAGGTTCAGTGACATAAACCGTTAATCTGGTAGTTTCAGCTCTTTGCCTATCATTGACAGTTGCAGTGGTAGGATTTGTATTAATCAAGAAACATGTCCCGGTGATCAATGTTTCACTCGAACAAGAAACCTGAGGAGCAGTGCAGCTAGCGATGTGTCATCGACAACCTGAAAATCTAGCTATTGTGGGTTATCATAAATGTATGAAAGAGCTGAAAAGCTCGGGTCACAACTGTGTTTATCCAAAATCCTCTGTGATGTATTTTGGCAATCAAATCAAACAAATGTGCAGATACTCTATTCGATTGATGGACATAATCATCAGGACACCGTGTGTGTCCGGAACACAAAAACAGATACCATATTAGGCGGACCAAGAGGAATGTAAGTTGGTTGGAAGTAAGAAAATCCACTTTCTACTAACTGGAAATAAATGTCAAACATATCTTACATATTCATGCAAATCAGGGAGGAAAAGTTATTCTTGAGCGAAGAAGACAAGGAAGCCGAAAGTGGTAGGGTAGAGCTTAATAGATTATCCCGTGAGCTTAAAGGGAATACGTTATTTGTGTACTGGTTTATGCTTAGAAGTAATGAATCCTACAGCGCCCGAGAAATCCAGAGAAGGGTTGGGATATCTAGCTCGAGCTTGTCTCTCCATCATCTTAACAAGCTAATTGAGTTGGGACTTGTAAGAATCGACGACAATGGCAGATATGTGATTTCAAAGAAAATCAAACCAGGCCTGCTCAGTCTGTTCGTTGGATCTGGTCATTTCTTCGTTCCAAGGTTCGTATTCTACTCATTGTTTACTACCTCACTTCTGTTTTCATGCTGTTTCCTTTTCTGGTCATACATTGACACTGCAAGCCGGCTCCTTATCGTTATCCTCTCGGTCGTCAGTGCTGTATTCTGGATAGAATCTTTCAGGCTGTGGAAAATCCAACCTGTGTAGTCTTTCTTACATTGGGCAACCCCATCTCAAGATTTTCTCTGTAGTACTGCTTGAAATGTCACTTACATTCGGCCAATCAAGTAGAAGCAGCTTGGGTATTATCAATGTTATTTCTACCAGATTCCTGTCTATGTGCTAATCAACATAATCATCCTCAATCTCAGCTGCCAGATGCCCCCACCCGTTACATTTAGGATAGAACATCCGCCAATATGGCGACTTCAGTTCTGCTTGCTGGTCATGATAGTTCCTAATCCTTCTCCAATAGCAGCAATTCAACGACCTTGTGACCGACCTGTCCTCTTTTCTGGTCAACACTAACTGGTCTCTCATCCAGAGTATTGTTGGTCTCGAACAACTTCTTCATCCTCAGAAGCTGCTCTCTGCTGAGATCTGAGAGTTCCTTCAACAGCATTGCAAGATATCTATCGTCAATGTAGTACATATTCATGTTTCATCCATCCTCACAAAGTTCTTCGAAGCGGTAAGAAAGGTCTTGGCGCGGTCGTAAATCTGATGCTTGGTGAGATTGTCGGGGTATGAATTGTGGGTCGATGGCATCTTGCTCGGAGTTCGGTTTGGCTGTATCTATTGTCCGCTAATTCATTGACTACTGTTTTGCACTCATCTTGAGTTTATATGCAACATTTCAATTTACTTTCTATTCACTAAACCATATTTGCATAGAATTTACGTAATAAGGTGGATTCGGCAAATCGAAATTGATGTTATAATTTGAGTAAAGATAGAAATCAAGGTCAGCCAATGAATTTTCATAGTGATAATCGACTTTGAGTCTGTTTGTATCGTAAGACTCGATGCTTACTTGGGCAACAAATGTAACACCTTTCCCACTGAATTCGATTCCCAGATTGGTGTTATATACATCAGTCCAATCATATTCGAGATTATCTTCCAGTTCCGCATTCTTGCCCACCGTTCTATGAAACCGATATGGTCCTAGCTCGCCCGTTTGATCATGTACGCGAATATGGTAAGCACTGTATGCATTATCAAATTGAAGTATCCCTACTCCACCAGTAAGGGATGTTACACTTCTAAGGACTGCTTTGTGATATGAACTAACTGGAGTGATAACGTAATAGATATCAAATACCATGCGAAATTCTTTTGCAAGAACGCAGCTCATTTCTTCATTGTCAGGAGTTTGATAAGTATTACCAACACTGTATGTATACTGAAACCGTTTCCCGAAACCTATACAATCCTAGACATCGAGTCCAAGATGTTGTTC
>JARGGA010000447.1 GCA_029210805.1 Candidatus Thorarchaeota archaeon | reverse complement strand
TATTGCTAACGATGGTCCTGGGAATGGTTGTCTATGAATCATCCTTTCGGGAATGTTCATTTTTAGTCCAACCTTCCTTACTTCATCTTTATACAAATCACTTAATGGCTCGACCAACTTGAGTCGCATCCATTCTGGAAGTCGCACATTGTGATGACTCTTGATTACAGCTGTATCTTTCCCCGTAGCTGCGCTTTCTACTCTATCTGGATATATTGTTCCTTGTCCAAGATAGTCAAACCTTCCATATTCTGATTCAAGTTCATTTGCTTTTCTTTCAAACACTCTGATGAAAGTGTCTGCAATTACCCTTCTCTTTTCTTCTGGATCTTCAACATTCTTTAGCCCATCAATGAACTCATCGCCAGCATCAACAGCAATGAAGTTGCTAAAACCCATTTCTCTAAATGCCTTCGACACCTCTTCCGGTTCTCCTTTCCTGAGAAGACCGTTGTCGACAAAGACACAGTACAATCTGTCCCCAATTGCTTCTTTTATCAGAAATGCTGCAACGGTGGAATCAACTCCTCCACTGGTTCCCATTAATACGCGGCCATCGCCCACACACTCTCGAATTTTCTGTATGATGTCCTCGATTAGGTTCTCGGGAGACCAGTTATCCTTGAAATTGCAGGTGATTCGCAGGAATGCATCTAGAATGGTTGTTCCATTTGGAGTATGATAAACCTCCGGATGAAATTGAACGCCATATCGCTTATTCTCTGTATCTTCAAATGCAGCTATATGTCCATCTCCACTAGTAGCCAAAATTGTCATTGTCGATGGCAGACTCGATACTTGGTCACTATGTGACATCCAAACCCGTTGCTTGGAATCAATGCCTTTCAAGATTGATTGATCATTTTCGATTTGGATTTCTGTACTACCGTATTCAGGATTGCCTCCCGAATCCAAGCTAGCTCCACTGGCCAAAGCAATGAGTTGATGTCCGAAACAGATGCCCAATACTGGAATACCATGCTTCTGCAGTGCATTCAGATTTTCTCTAAATGGATAACCTATATCATCCTCTCCAGCAGTTCTAGGACCTCCTGAAAGAATTACTCCCTTGATTTGAGGTGACCTCTCAAATTGCAGTAGCTGCTCCTGTGGAACGATTTGAGCAAAAACTCCTAACTCTCTGCATCTTCGTGCAATTAGATGTGTATACTGTCCACCATAATCGACAACGATAACGGATTCGCTAATTGTCACTCTTCTACCCCTTTTGCAATATCTGACCTGAAACGGATTTTGCCATTAACTCGTTCAGCATCTTTGTAAACAATACTTCTTGCCTCTTCTACAGTGTCGCCTTTGGCCAGCAATCCAAGTGCTCTGCTACCTGTTGTATGCATGACTCCCTCTTGATCATAAACAGAAGCGTAATACACCTCACTATCTATTCCTGGTATAAGACTAATTGGCGAATCTTGAGCTACATCAGGTCCTGGATAGCCATCCGGTACAATGTATAGACATACCGTTGCCTTCTTCTCAAAATCTGGTTTGATCACCTGACCGTCAATAATACTCTGAAAGACATCATCAAGTGATGTGGTTAGAAGAGAAAGAACATTCATTGCTTCAGGGTCTCCAAACCTAGCATTGAACTCTATGACTTTGATTCCTTTGTCAGTTTTCATGAACTGGCCATATAGAATTCCTTTGTAATCCAGTTTTGTTCTTTTTTTGATTCCAATGACAGTTTTGAGCATGATATCAGATGCTGTGGTTAAATCCTCATCAGTCACATATCCGAGCATATGATTTGCTTTGGAATATGAGCCCATTGATCCTGTATTGGGTCCTTTATCATCATCATAGGCTCTTTTGTAGTCCCTAACAAGTGGCATCAGCTCTAAAGAGGTTCCATCAACAAAAGCTTGTACAGTGAATTCTGTGCCAATGAGCTTCTCTTCAAGGATTACAATCCCATGTTTTGAGAGAAGAGTAATCGCATATTTTTCTAGGTCATCTCTGTTGTCAAAGTGGTCTCCAAAGATTTTAACTCCCTTACCTCCTGAGAGACCATCCGGTTTGACTACAACATTTTCGACACCTACAGAATCTTCGAATTTCTTGAGGGCATCAACACTTCTTGCGGCTACGTATTTTGGGTTTGCAATTTTAGCAACATCATCCAGAATCCGTCTTGCAAATGATTTGTTTGTTTCAATCCGGGCAGCCTCTTGAACGGCACCAATACATTGGATTCCCTTACTAATCAGATAATCAACAACGCCTACTGATAGGGGACCTTCTGGTCCAACGACTGCATAGTCAATTCCAGTTGTATCGGGTAGTTTTCTGGAATCCATTAGTGTGTTAATACTGGTTTCAGATGCTAGAGACGCAATTCCGGGATTCATTTTGTCCATGTGTGCAAGAATTTCAACATCGCTTCGAGCCAATGCTGCAGCAATTGCATGCTCTCTCGCTCCGTTGCCAATCAATAGAACCTTCGTCATGAAACATTCACTCCATATGGGATAATCTCAACACTGGGGTCTTCAGAAGCCTCTACAATTCCCATCTCCCAAGCAATGTCATGAGCTCTTAGAACTTCAAGTGTTTGCTGCTTTTCCTTTTGCGGAACAACAATCACAAGACCCACTCCATTATTGAACGTGGTGAACATTTCCTTCCATTCCACGTTTCCCATCTTTTGCATTAGGGGGAAAATATATGGCATCTCCATGAGTTTGTCAACTTTGTACTTGAATGCGCCCAAACGTAAAATCTTCTTGAAACCCGATCCGGTGATGTGTGCGATGCCTCTTACATCAATACCTGCTTCTTTCATCGCCTTGAAATGACGAACATAAATCCTGGTTGGGCGAAGAAGCTCTTCCGCAACTGTTTGCCCCCATGGTAATTCATCTGTTACTTTGTACTTTGAGAGTATAATCTTACGTGCAAGAGCGAATCCATTGGAATGAATTCCATTAGATGCTACACCGATAATGGCATCCCCT
>JARGGA010000446.1 GCA_029210805.1 Candidatus Thorarchaeota archaeon | reverse complement strand
GTGCCTACATCGAGAACTGTAGCTCCATCGGTGATACCAATAAGGTCGACTAGGCGTTTTGCAAGAGCATCCCAATAGTATCCCCATGTCTTGAATTTATCAGAATCCTCGTTCAATTGAATCACCAAGCTTCTCCTCTAAAAGCTAGAGTACATCCTTAGAGATATCATCATCGACATGTATGATTTCAATTTTCTGCTCAACGCCTAATTCTTTTTCTAATTCTTCGACGCCTATACGAGGTTCAAAACTCCTGGTCACCAAAACGATGAGAATGACGATATTTATGATGAGTGTGATGAACAAGAGAGGTAGTCCTTGCCAGTTGGTATAGATCCATCCAGCAGGTATAGGGCCCAATGAAACAAAAGCCAAGATTATCACTGTGGTCAGACTAAATAGCTTGCCCAAATCTTGTCGTGGAAGAGACTTCTGAATGTAGGTTCCAAGTACTGACCACCAAAGTGTGTCATTGATTGATTTCATTGCTGTAGCAAGAAATGCAAGAGTGAATATTACTCCCAACCCTGGATATACTTGATCGATAAAGAATATCCATTCGAGAGGGGCGTAGTATGGAACGAACCGTGCGATGATCAGCAGACTAATTGAAACTGGCATTACTGCATATACTGCAATGGTAAGATTACGCCCACCGTGTTTATCGAAGAACCGGCCAAGATACAATGTAAGAGGAATTGAAATCATTAATGTGATGAGGAACATTAGGTTGATGTCCCCAAGTCCAAAGTTCAGAGTTTCATTCAGATAGTATGTATTTGCAAATCCATAGAAGCTATCGCTGAGAGCGTCGATACATATGACCGCCACGAACACTGGAAACACCCTGATGAGTAGCCTTAGTCCCCGCACATTTTCACCAATGAAGTCGCGAAGAACGCTCCCTGATTGATTCACTCTCCTGGGTATGGGAATTGATTCTAGTCCGAAGGCACGAATTGCCGCACAGATGAAATAGAGAATTGCGGACCCGTAAAGCAGAACCTGCATCACATAGATGAATCCATAGCCTGCACCTAATAGAGCACTGATGAAGTATAACGGAAGAAGGCCAAGAGAAGTGCCAAGATTGAACAAACTCTGCGCGACGCCTCCAAATCTCCTATCTACTTGTTGCATTTGATATGCGATACCTGCGGTTCCAGTGAATGCGGAGAGACCCATGATTATCATTGCAAGAGCAACAAGCAAAATGTCTTGGACAAAGACAAGCATCATGTACCCAATGCCACTACAGGTCATTGTAAACACGGACAGCTTTCGTCTATCATAATTATCTGCAAGATATCCTGATACTACATTTCCAATGAGCCTGACAACAATCAATGCAGATGTAAGAATTCCAACAGTAATGTAAGAAATCCCAATATCTCGAAAATACAAATTGAAGTACTGGTAGAGAACATTCATTGCTCCGTATATCCAAACCGTGATGAGATATAGTGTCCAGTTTGGATTCTTAGTAACGTGTTTGACAGATTGGAACCAAGTCATAGATGAAGGGTCTAGTCCGTCATCGGGACTTCCTTCTGCCTGCTTATTCTCTGTCATTGGGGGGTGCCTCATAATTTGGAAATTTAAATAGTTTATAACTTCGCGGAAATGTGCTGATAATATTCATGGATTTTTCTGAAACCTGTTTCAACTATGCGGTTGAAATTATGGTAATACCACAAGCTCTACCAAGAAGTAGGTTAACCGGAGAAATCGTTTTTATTTCAAATTAGAAAATAATGATTTAAGGAATTGAAATTGTGACTGCGGCCTCACAGTAACGCTTGCTTAAGTTTAATATCGTTCATCATCCTTACTATCTGCGTGGGGACCTTTCCATGATGAGTGAAAAAGAATTAGAATTGGAACTCCAAAATCATCGGTTAACAAAGAGCCAGAAGAAAGTTTTGGCAATTCTTAGAGCTAGAGGTAAGAACGGAGTTACACCAAAGCAACTGCTAGATGAAGTTGCATTTGCACCTAGAACTGTTAGATATGCATTGCGAAGATTGCTGAAGACGAAACTGATCCGAAGAATTCCATGTTTGCTGGATATGCGACAATGGGTCTACATTCCTATGTAGTATCTTTAACACGAACTTCTATCCGACCTGCTGTATCTGCATCAGCTGCAAAGAGAACCTTTCCATGTGCCTTGACTAGTTCAGAATAGACGTTAATCGGATTCTCTATTGTTTCTAGGATGCTGGTGCTGTATGCACAGATTGCAGTGATTGGAATATCCAACACGGTATGTAGTGCCTTTTCATATTCCATAAGTTCCTCGATCATGTCGTGCTTGAAGAAGCAGGCCATTTCTCCTGTTACACGCATTCCTTTGAATCCAAGTGCAAGAGCTTCATTGTTGAACCGCTCCCAAGTATCCATTACATCATCAATGCTAAACTTTCCATCGATAATGTAAACGTCTGTATAGTCAAGCACCTGCAATGCTCCTGTGCGCTCATGTTTCTCTACATCTATACCGAATTTCTTCATGGATTTTCTGATATTGTCAGGTGTTTCCTCAGAGCAAACGTATTTGCCAGCTTCACCCATGTCCAATGCACTTTGGATATAGTTGAATAAAACTTCATATTTCAATTCACAGGATTCATAAAAAAGAACCACATGATCTCTGGGCCGTAGGTTTTTCAACGTGCGTCCAAGGTTACCTGCAGCGGTTGATTTATAGGATTTCCAATCAAAAGATCTTCTGAATTGCTCTTCGAAATCTCTTCGAATTACTGATACTAAATTGGCATCTTGGCTCAGTAGGAATTTACTATTTGTGAGACCTCCAGATGCTGAGGTTGCAAGCATTACCTTGTTACGGTCAAAAAGAACATAGCGTCCTGGGATATCATCCACATATCGCACCGATATTTTTCCTTTCGCTATTAATTTGGATAACATTCTTGGCATGGTGTCTTCAACCTGATGGCATTCGGAGAGTGTCCTAACTTGGACATTATTCTT
>JARGGA010000445.1 GCA_029210805.1 Candidatus Thorarchaeota archaeon | reverse complement strand
GGATTCATTGCACTAGGAGTTGTGACGCGGCGGAATAAAGCAAGGAACTGCGAAACGTCCCAGCAAGCTTAAAACATATCCCACCTTCGATGCTTCTGGTGAGCCGATATGTCTACACCCTTGGAGATAGCAATAAGCAATTCAGAAGAAGTAGTAATGGAAGATGAAATCAGGCAAATCCTGAATGATAAACCAAATTTCAACTTCTATTATGGTACAGCACCTACTGGACCATTCCACTTCGCCTATCTCATTCCATTCAACAAGCTTATCCAGCTAGCAGAGATGGGAGGCAAGGGGACCATTCTTCTTGCAGATTATCATGCTCACTTGGACGATCAAAAAACGTCCTTTGAATTGATGGAGCTTCGCTCCAAATACTACGAGGAATGTATTCGAGGAGTCATGGGTCCACATGCCAAGAAATTCACCTACATCCGCGGATCTACGTACCAGCACAAGCAAGACTATGTCGAAGACCTCTACAAAATCGCAGCAAAGGTTACGACAACTCGAGCAAAAAGAGCCGCTAGTGAGGTAGTTCGGATGAGAGGAGATGCCAAAGTAGCTGAGCTTCTCTATCCCCTATTGCAGATACTTGATGTCAAATACTTGGAAGCCGATATCACAGTTGGCGGAATTGACCAACGGAATATCTACATGCTTGGCCGAGAACTGCTGGAATCAATCAATTATCAAAAGGGGGCATACATCTTCATGCCCTTACTACCATCACTCAAAGGTGGCGGGTCAAAAATGTCAGCGAGTGATCCCCTTTCTCACATCCGTGTAACTGATTCTCCTGAAAGTATCAAAACAACCATCAAGAAAGCCTACTGTCCCGCAGGAGACCTTGAAATGAATGCAATTACCTCGACTGTTCGCTTTATCATCCTCCCACGGATGGGAAAAATCGAAATAAAGAGAAAGGAGAAATTCGGTGGAGATATCGAATTCAAATCAATCGATGCATTCGAGGCAGAGTATAAAGATGGAAAGATTCACCCAATGGACGTTAAGCAAGCAGTTACTGATACTCTAATCGATATTCTTGAACCAGCGAGAGAGTATTTTGAGAAACATCCAGACATTCTTGAAGAAATCAATAGCACGTTCTAATAGAAATCTGTGCTGAGGGAAAATCCCCCCTCAGCAACTTGTTTAGTCTAGGCGTATTCCAAGGCTGTCAAGAAGTGCGGATACATCAGCTTTTGAGAGGCTCTTCGCTTCTTCAAGGATAACCTCTATCTCCTCCGGAGCCATACCCTTGGTGATTAGTTTCTCTCTGATTTCTTCCATATCTTCAGGTCGTTCACCCAGAGATTCCACATCCACCTCAGGTTCATCTTTGTCATCCGCTTTTGAGAGAGCATCTGCTCGTCGAGCTTCCTCCTGTACAATGACTTCTTTCAAGAAGCCGGGTCTCTCACTTGCTTTCATCGTAGCCAAGTCAGCTCGGAATGCATCAACCTCTGCAGTTCCGAGGCCTGTGATTTCTGCAAGTCGTTCAAGAAGTTCTTCAACTTCTGGGACATGCATCTCTATCGACTCATCTTGGAATTCACTTATCGGTTTCTGGATTGACAATGGTTTCAATTCTTCATTCACTATTGCAGCGATGAGTGCAGCCCTAAAGAGTACGTCAGCAGGTTTAGGCACCTTACCTCTAGCTAGGAATTTGATCATTCGATTCAGGGCTCGAAGTAGTTTAGGAATACTGAAGACGCGAACATAGAGTAATATAGCTGCTGCCGCAAGAATCATGGCAGCCCCACCGCCTACAGTAATCAGCTGCAATGCCTCTTGCTGAGCAGACACATCTGATTGAATTTGCACAGATATTGCTGAGGATTCATATGTTCCAAGAGCAAATGTGAAAGTCAGATTGAATGTGTATGGCTGATTCACAAGGAAGAACATCTCATATGTTCCATTATTCCAGGGTTCATTTGTTAATTCTGGATAGTATGTTATATCAGTTTCATCGTATGAAACGAGGAGATTGGCTCTACTGATACCGATATTGTTATCCAGATCATAGTAAGTTGCCAGAATAACAATAGATTCGCCGGGGAATGTCGGGATTACTCTTCGTTCAACCGAAATAGTAGTTGCAACACGACGCACTTCGAGGTTGAATACAAATGGTGCAATCTGATAGATCGAAGTCGTGAAATACACCTGTATTGTATAGTCATCTATTGGCAAGTTATCAGGCACATTGAGAATGTAGCTTCCATTACCAAGTGCTTCAAGTACAATTTCACCCAAACCTGACCAGATAGCGATTCCATTCAAACCTGCGATAGAGTCATTCGTCAAATCATTATTCAAAGTGAACAGAACTTGAGCAGACCTGTTGACAGGTAAGGATAGACTTGGAGTACTTACAATAGAAGCTGGAGTAGCTTTGATTGCAATTTGGATAGCTAATTCGGTACTTCTGTAATTTTGCTTGTTAAAGGTAAGAGTCAACTCATAGTTCCTTGGAGTGGTCAGGTTGAGAAGAACACTAAGGAGGTATGTTCCATCTCCCAAATCAGTAACATTTCCAGAGCCGCCTTCCCAGAATGCATCAGATGTTGCCCCTGAAATAGGAACACCATTCAAGGTATTATTCAAGAAATATACAAGTTCGATTACATCTCCTGAATATCCATCAGCTGTAAGAACACTGCCACTTGCTTCCATTGAGAGTGGAAATATAGTGAGAAATACTGTCCTTGATGTGATGGCGTAACCAACTTTGGATGCGGTTATTCGTAGGTATAGCGATTGTGCTCCAAGTGAGCTTGTATTGATTGGAATCTGATATGAGCCATCCATGGCTTCGATTAACGTACCACTCAAGCCGCCCAAAGTGTACTCAACAGCTGCTTGACTAATAGGCCCCCCGTAGTAGGTGTCGTTGAACCACACTCCCAAGTCCAATATTTCACCATAGTAGATTGTCAAAGATGTGTGTCCATCTATCAAATCTAGGCTGGAATATATTG
>JARGGA010000444.1 GCA_029210805.1 Candidatus Thorarchaeota archaeon | reverse complement strand
CAAACCCGAAACAACGATTGTAGGAGGAAAAGTCGTTTTCAATAAAGGGAAGTTCATGGTTGGTCCAGGCAATGTTGGAACAGTTCCTGTCAGATCACTCATCAATACCCGAAAAACGTAATCGAAGTTAAGGTGATGCACATTGAGTCATGCCTATTCTGATGCAGATGGAGAGTTCTTAGTTAAACTAGCAAGAAAAACAGTTGATAGTATTGTATCTAGTGAATTAACTCCTGCAATCCCTGAGGACACACCTAAGAACCTGCTTGAAAAGTCGGGAGTGTTTGTTACACTTAATACCTTGAGTAACGGTAAGGCAAACCTTCGAGGATGCATAGGACGACCGTATCCTACTCAGTCGTTAGTGGAAGCAACCATTGATTCTGCGGTTGATTCAGCTATTCACGATCCGCGATTTAACATGGTAGAACCAGACGAGTTAGATTCCATAGTAATTGAACTCAGCGTTCTTACTCCCCCAAAGAATCTTGAATATTCAAATCCACAAGAACTTTTAGACCTAGTAAAGGTTGGCCGAGACGGTCTTATTGTCGCCCGAGGGATGTACAGAGGTCTCCTTTTGCCTCAGGTGCCGGTAGAGTGGGGATGGAATACGAAGGAATTTGTCGAACATACATGCAACAAGGCAAGACTTGCCGCTAACGCATGGATGGATAAGGACACAGAGTTTATGACTTTTCAAGCGGAGATATTCGGTGAGAAAGCTCCTAGGGGCGATATCGTCCGCAATCCTAGCCATCCTAGATGCTGAAAAGGAGATTCACATACCATGAATAAATTACCTCCAGATGCTATTGAGAGTCTTAAGGCATTCCTCCGAGAGGACATAAGATCGGGGGACATCACAACCAATGCAATGAAACCTCTTAATGCTGAAGCTACAGCTACTATCTATTCCAAGGGCAAGTCAATACTTGCAGGTATTGTTGAGGCTGTTGCAATTGCAGAGTTTTCAGGACTAAAGTATGAGATACTTTTGTACGAGGGAAACTGGGTAGATAAACGAGAGCCGGTGATGCGTATCTCTGGTTCAGCCAAGACCATTCTGAGTGTGGAGAGAGTCTGTCTTAACATAATAATGCGGATGAGTGGCATCGCAACAATGACCTATAACATGCTCAAGTCTGCTAGAAATGTGAACCCAAAGGTACGAGTCGCGGCAACTCGAAAGACCACTCCCGGTTTCAGGTTCTTTGAGAAGCGAGCTGTGAAGGTCGGGGGAGGAGATACTCATCGCTACGCCCTTGATGATATGGTTTTAATCAAGAATAACCACATTGATGTGGTAGGCGGTGTTTCGGAGGCCATTAGAATGGCAAGAGAAGCTGTATCTTTCTCAAAGAAGATCTCGTGCGAGGCTAGGACAATCCAAGAAGGTTTGGATGCTGCAAAAGCAGGGGCGGATATCATTCTTCTTGACAATTTCAAACCCGAAGATATTCGAAGATTCGATACCATGCTAAAAGAACAGGGCCTAAGAGATAGAATTCTCTTAGAAACATCTGGAGGCATTGATGAGAGTAATATCGAACAATATGCTGCGACGGGAATTGATATCATCTCCTCAGGAGCCCTGACACATTCATACATTTCCGCAGATTTTAACATGATAACGAAACTGAATTAATGATAGAAGTGAATGAAATGGTGCCCCAGCCGGGAGTGTCGGGGATACGAAAATCGCATCTCCATTCGAACCCGGGTCAGCAGATTGGAAGGCTTTCAGTATCGCACCTGCAATCATCATTCAATCTTAGGTTGAAGTGGTTTGGTTTGCAAGTCGGTACGTTTGCCTTTCCGATATCGTCGTAGGATGAATATCCCCACGGGTACTGTGATTACGACTGCAATAATCGACAGGAACAGTGGGTCGGTCATCCCATACCAGAGTCGATTACCTAGGCTATTACCAGTGGTTGTTCTCATGATGACTCCGTCCCAACCGACAGCCCAACCATGAGTGGCATTGATGAAATCAACTGCCATTATTCTGTCATTCACACTATCTGGTACACTCTGTTGATACCAGTTTGCTCCACCATCTGGAGTGTACATCACTGGAATCTCAGTACCAACGATCCATCCGTTGTTTTCATCTAGGAATTGAATGTCTGTACAGTATGGAGCCTGTAAACGAAAGGCAGGAGCTCTCATTGGCACAATCAATTCCTCCCACGTATTACCATCGATTGTATGTGCCAGTCGATCATCACCAATTGCCCACCCCTCAGTTTCGCTCACAAAGGACAATGCCCAACCGCCTTTGCTGGAGTGCTGTGTCCATGTAACTCCTCCATCGGTGCTATGATAGATACCGGTGAATCCGATTGCCCATATATTGTTAGATGACAGGCATTGTATCATTCGGGGGCTATCGTCGAAGGTAAACCCTGAAACTGGTTTCCAAGACTGTCCACTGTCCATCGTTTGATAGAGTGTTCCATTGTTGGAAGTCCATCCATGAGTCATATTGATGAACCTCACAGTAGGCATCAACGCCATACCATCCACCACAGCACTCTCATTCCATGTAGCTCCACCATCAAGTGAATAGAAAAGACTACTCGCTCCATTGATCCATATTGTCTGTTCATCTAATACTTCTAGGTTTGTGACTCGTTGCTCATCACTATTGAACTGTATCTGCCAAGAGTCACCTCCATCTTCAGTGTATAGAACAGTTGCATTCGAACCCAACTGTGAAGTTGCTCGTCCTGCAATCCAACCGTGTGTGGAATTGATGAATGAAACATCACGAAAAACAGCATCTGGGTAGCTTGATTCAACCAGTTCCCAGGTAGTAGTGGATGCCTGCAGAGGCATGTAGACGCCTTCAGATGATGGGGAATAGGAAGATAGCGCAGTGATCATACATATTATCAGGATGAATAGATAAACCGTAGAGATTTTCAATTTTGAAACAGGATTGAGATTAATCAAATGTACTGACTCCGTAATGTAGTGTTCATAATGTGAT
>JARGGA010000443.1 GCA_029210805.1 Candidatus Thorarchaeota archaeon | reverse complement strand
CACCTATGGCAATATAGAGAATATTGTCCTGTATGAGCTGGAGAATATCACCAGTTGGTAAGCCCGGTGAGGGAATTGAATCTCTTTCAACCGAAAGGGACTCCAGCACTGAGCTGTTCAGAGTACTTTTTGTTTCCATTGAATACTCTGCAAGGAATCCATCAACTTTGGCATAAGTAATCGTAATTACGAATTTCTCTGTTGCAGTTGAATCTTGGGACCACTCGATACCCCATGTGTTGGATGTATCAATAATTGTCTCTCCAGTTATCACTGGTTGAACCAAACTCTGTAGATGAGTAAAGTTGCCAATTGGTACAGCAATTTTGCTGCCAACTGCAATAATTCCAATGAATAGCAATACATAGAGTCCCATACTTGTACCGTTGGCCCACCAGAATCCGATGCTAGGCTCTGGGATTGCACTCCAGGCTCCAATTGGATCTGGGATAGCCAGAGCAGGCATTCCTGTTACGTTCAGATAGATGTCTTCGCTAAAATCATCCTCTGTATTAGTTAGTGTGTAATCGAATCGGTCTGCTATAACAAAACCCCACTCAAGTCCTTGAGATGTTGCGGCAGCAACGGGGGTCACCATAAACATTCCGACTACGAGAACTGCAAGCATTACTTGTAGCGCGCGTTTCATCGTTTATTTCTCCAAAACCAAAAATTTGGCTCTCACTGCCATGTAATCATATGTTGAAAAGGGCTTCGCTTATGAATGCCGAGAAACATATCACTTAGAGGTAAGGTTTTCAGTATGACACTATGTGGAAACATAACTATGTCGAACCACTCTTTTCGCTATACCGGTCCCATTTTCGATGCGCATACTCATGTGATTGATATTGATGCTTTGAAGATGCTAGTGAAGGTTGAAGATGAATACGGAATAAGCAAAGCCCTGACCATTGTGCATGGGGAGTCAATTCAAGAATATGATGAGATGTTTCCAGGACGTTTCATTTATGCACGATATTTCTCGGGCTGGACGCTTTTTACTGAAGGACCAAGGCAAGCAGTCGAAGATGTGAAAACACTTAGAGAAAGAGGATATGATATGGCGAAGATACACTTTGCTCCGTTTTGGAGCGATAGGCTATCTGATATTGAACATGTCCCGCCTATTGACAGTCATGATTTTGATGTTCTCTTTGATGCTCTTATGGATGAAGATATCCCGGTTCTGGTTCACATTGGAGACCCTGACACATACTTTGCAACTAGATATACTGATGCCAAAGTATACGGAACCAAAGAAGACCATATATCAGAATTTGAAAATCGACTTCATAAGAACAAGGAACTGATTTTCCAAGCAGCCCATTTTGCAGCCCAACCTGAACCGCACCGCTTACAAAACCTTGCCAGGATGTTTGATAATTATCCGAATCTCAATGTAGACCTGAGTTCCGCTCGCTGGATGTGTAGAGAGTTCGGAAGGAATCCAGAACAGGCACGAGATTTTCTCATCAAATATGTTGACCGGATTCTATTTGCGACTGATTGCGTTGCAAGCAAGCTGGACAGGAATTACTATGAGGGACGCCATTCATCTCTTCGAATGTTACTCGAATCAGATGTTAAGAAAGAATCCCTTCCATTTGTAGATACGGATACAGTGAATTCTGGCGGGACCTTCATTTATGGATTGAATTTACCTGAGAATATTCTAGAGAAACTGTACTGGAAGAATGCTGAAAAAATTCATAATCTTTAGAGCTAAACCCTTAGTCGTTCTATTTGCTTTTTTCGCTCAACTGCAGCCATTAGTCTAGTTCTGTCAAAATAGACTTCATTTCTTGTTATCTTGTCACCATCGAGCTCTACAATGTCCATACCAAACTCTTCGAGTGTTTCTTGGCCAACTTGTATCTGACAACGCCATTTCACAATTGTTCCTCTTTCAGTGGGAAATATTTCCACTGGGACCCATCTCCAGTCATGATAAACTGTAAGCAAACGTTCTAGGTAAGGCAACAATTCGCCATGACCATGCAAACCTTTTCGATTTGCCGGGTCAATATACAATGTATCTTCTGAATAGAAGGCAATGAGTTTCTTCGGCTGATTGCCGGTCCAAGCGCTTAGCCATTCACGACAGAAATCAAATAGCTCAACCTCATTCATGGTGGTATCCTCAAGATGGCTATGGAAGAACCAATACTTAAGATATTGCAAATGTGGAAAACAAAGCTCAACTAGTTTTCTTCTTTCTGGATTTAGAGCGACCAAGCTTCACGAAATCAGATAATATCGCTTGGGGAAAGACCCTTAGTTTCCAGCCTCGTTCCTCAGTGTTTCTTTCGATGAAACCCTCTGATTCTAAGTTGAATAGGTGATAACGAATTGTAGCATATGATAGTTCTATCTCGGCAGAGATATCGGAAACTGAAAGCCATGTATCATTGTTTAGTTGTTTCAGAATACTATCTCTTGAGCACAAACCTCTGTCGATGTTTCTTACAGACTGAAGATAAGCTCGTGAGTCATATCTCAAGAAAACTACCCATTATTGAATGGAAGAAATCAACTATTTGTTTATTGGTGACCACTATCGTTGGTCGTGCGGTGTTCCAACCAGATCATGGAATGCTGCAGGTTCACGTTCTTCTGTGATTGGTCGGATGCGATATGACTGATATTTGTCACTAAGCTTCGCCGCAACCCTAGTTCCCATGAGTTTTTTGAAGAGACTGGCTTTTTTCCCTCTCCACAAATAAACAACTTGGTTCTCATGGTCAACGAATACCAGTACCTTTGTAGTATCAAGTGAAACGCAATCCTCCTTGCACTCAACTAATTTGGCATCCGAATCTATCTCAAAGGTGTCAACCATGCTATCATCCCCAAAGCTAGGCGTGTTCTGGCTTACTCTAGCACATACCAGCATATATGTTAAGTCTCCTACGTCATATCTCCATTTTTAAAATTTCAGATGGATGGAGAGCTGTGTGAAAAGTCAAGAAGAATTCACTTTATTTCAAATTGTTACAAAT
>JARGGA010000017.1 GCA_029210805.1 Candidatus Thorarchaeota archaeon | reverse complement strand
CGGTATCCTTGACAATCCGAAACATTCCGAACCAGGTATATTTGTGTGCATGGATGAAAGTCCTAGGGACCTGATTCGAGAAGCAGCAGTGTTTGGTTGGAACCTTGAACGCTTGATAGAACTCAAACAGCTGATTATTATCGATGCGTTTTCTGGTCGATTGGGTCTGAAACCTGATCTACCCTATGCGATTCCAATTGGCAAGTTTGATGCAGACACAATCAAGGCAAGAATCAATGAAGCCCAGAATGATATCTCAGCTATTCGTCTTGTAGTAGACCCGGTGTCTGCATTGCTAGATGGCTTGGATGGTCAATCACGAAGAAAAGCAGTATTGAGTCTTGCAGCCCTTCTCTCCCGGATGTCCCTCACAACCTACCTGAATTCCGAACTCAGGGAGGCAGGAATTGCTATAGAGAGGTACGTTGCACATGGAGTCATCCGCCTAACTTTTGATGAGGCACATTTGTCAGATGAAAGGCGACTGAGCCCAACTGCGACTGAAATTGGCCGGAGACTGCGAATAGTGAAGATGCGAGAAACTGCACATTCGATGTCTTCGATACCATATGAAATTACAACCAAGGGCATCAAATTGAAAGCTTGAGGAACCAAATATCTTCCTTTACGAGTCAGACCCGTCGAATTCAGACATCCGTTTTTCTGATTCCTCTCGCACTCTCTCAGAGATGCTTTCACGTTCTTCCATTAACGCCTTTGCAATATCATCAGATACAGGTTTGAGTGTTCGTAGCCCATCATCTTTCGGGCCAAATTCAATTCCAGTTGAAAGGGTAGATTTGAATGGAGCCAATCCCTTCCGACGTATTATGAAAATAGTCGAAACGAAAGCACCAATGGCTAGAAAGATGATTACAAGATACCAGAGAGTGGTGAAAAACGGATCACTAACTGAAACGAATACTGAATCCGATGCAAAGTTCCTAGATGAATCGTACGCGATAATTGTGAAATTATAGTGCCCAACTAAGAGATTTGCAGGCAAAGTGTATGTCAAGTTTCCTGTAACCCATGATCCTGTTGTAACAAGTGTACCATTGAGGTAAACATTGTATGTATTCGGTTGCAAATCCGAAATGTACCAAGACAATATTGCATTTGCAGTACCAATCTTAATTGTCATATCTTCAGGACCTTCCAGAACTGGTGGTATCGTATCTTCAATGGATACAATCACAGTATCCGATGCATGGTTTCCAGAAGTGTCGACAACGATGATGGTGTAATTGTAAATCCCTAGAAGAGTGCTATCGAGGAGATTGTATGTCAAATTACCTACTATCCATGATCCGGTTTCCTCAAGTGTATCGTTGAGATACAATTCATACACATACGGTCGCAAATCTGAGATGTACCAAGACAGCCCTTCATCTGTCGGTCCTAACTCTATCACCCTATCTGTTGGACCTTCCAGTACTGGTGGGGTTGTATCAACAACTGATACAATTACTGAATCAATAGCAGAATTCGTGTAATTATCATGCACTTCCAATGTAAAATTAGAATATCCAAGGTCCAGTCCATCAATACTGAATACAATAGGATCATCTAACCAGCTATCGTGATAGATTTCTACGTCATCAAGGTAAATGAAATACTCATCTGGGTAAAGATCAGAAACATCCCAAGAGATTGTATTTCCTGTAGATCCCAGTTCGTATAAAGAATCAGATGGCGGCCCGATTAGTGGCATCGTTGAATCAAAGACTCTCACGATAACACTGTCATTCACCATTTCACCTTCAGTTCCATTCACGCCAACAGTATATCCATAAACTCCAGGATCCAGATTGTCAACAGAAACCGTTAGAGAGGATGAATTCATAATTCCCGAGCGAACTAGGCTTCCGTTTCTGGATACATTATAGGTTGCTGCAGTAAAATTGAAGATTTCCCACTGTATAACATTTGGGCCATTTCCCGCCTCATACTCGATATCATTAGGTTCGCTAATAGTCGCAAGAGCAGGCTCTGGCGTTGAAGATTGATACTCAATAGTAATCTCATCCACTAGCATCGGGAATAGCAGTGATGTGTCACGACGGGCCGCCGCTATTGCTACGTAATGAATCTCACGAGTCCTATCAGCCTCTGAGAGGGTTGTAACGATCGACCCTCCTATTCCTTCGATGTAGCCCATCAACCCTTCTGATTCATTATAGCGTAATGCCATTGATCCATCAAATGAAGTCCATGTAACTGGATATCCCGAACCATAACTCAAGTACGATCCGTTAGTGTACACATAAGAAACACCATAGGCTCCCTGGCTTGAATCAGTCCACCCATCAGAGAAACTTGCGAACATTACTGGATTCCTATCGGCATCCCCAAGTATGACAGCCTGATATCCAACATATGATGTAAGAGAATTGTCCGCACTTAGTAGTATTGAGAAATTCAGAAGGTCTTCAACTTTGAATGTTTCAGGCAAAGCGTATTCAAACATGGGGCCATGGTAATACGTTCCAGTTGGTATGTTTGAAATTGAAAGGACAGAACCATCAGATGCTAAAGTTGCGTTGACAATGTTCCATGGCGTCCAAGTGATGTTCCAGCTATCATTGTAGGTGAAGCCTGTCGTGTTTGAGCAATCGTGATTCCATGGAATATTCCCACTCACGATATAATCAGTAATCGGAAAAATGTAAGGAGAATTGTCGACATCTACTCTCTGAAGCACATCACCTCTTGGTGAAGACGTTTGCAACGGACTTGCCAGTATAATCAACATAATGACCAAAATAGCTGACAATATAGCGTTTTGTGGGTTCATACCCGTCACTCGTACCAGTTTGACTCTTATGAATCCGTGATAAAAACCTTCTGTGGCATGAAGCGGGAATTCAACCCATTCCAATTGATTTATCCGTAGCGGGGACGAAGTAGCCAGATGTGAAGTCCATGACAGATGATAGGTCTCTTGATGAACTCCCTGACCAAGTATTTGTTGCGTTGGGTAGAAGAGGAATGGAAGGTATTTTGCTCAAAGAGTGTGCATATTGTGATGGAATCGAACTCAGCCTCACGGATGTGAATACTGACCCCCCTGAAATAGCAGGCAAGGGCGTAGAAGAGGTTATTGCGGACTGGAATGTCAAATGTGATAAGTGCAATAGAGCATTCACCATAAGGTGCAAGGTCAGGTATCATGATAATGAGAAGATGGATACAATGGTCAACATCATTGAAGATACCGGGAAGGATCTTGGTTGGTTAGGTAGTTACTAGGTGAAAACAAGTGGGTAACAACTTCAAAGTTGCAGTCCTGCCAGGAGATGGCATCGGCAGAGAAGTAGTTCCGCAGGCACTAAGAGTCATACAAACTGCTGAAGAATTAGGATCCGGATTCTCCCTGGATGTACATGAGTTTGAATGCGGTGGCGAATACTATCGCAAGACTAGAAGAGAATGGTCCGAAGAAGCAGAAGAATTCACGAAGAAAGAAGCAGATGTAGTTCTCCTTGGGGCAGTCGGAGCTAACAACGAAGACGGGTCTCCCGTCAGACGGCAGGATGGGCACCTTGCAGGGTATAGCGTTGTTATCGGTCTTCGTTTTGAATTGGACCTCTATGCAAATCTAAGACCGGTCAAACTGTACGAAGGAGTACCAACACCTCTAGCAAACAGAACCCATGAAGACATAGATATGATCATGGTAAGGGAAAACACTGAGGGCTTGTACGCCCCTCAAGATAATCCCTCTAGGTCGGTAGGAGCAGAAGAAGTTGTCGACCTGAGAAAAATCACCAAGAAAGGAAGTATGAGGGTGTGTAGATTTGCATTTGAAAAAGCAGCTACTCGGGATGGAGCTCCTGCTGATAAACAAAAACGCGTAACCTGCGTGGATAAAAGTAATCTCCTTGCTGGATGTCAGCTATTCCGACATTCATTCAATGAGGTCGCTAAGCTATTCCCGGGCATTTCACTAGATTACGCATATGTTGATGCTTTCACACAGTGGATTATTCGCAATCCTTGTCACTATGATGTTGTTGTCGCACCAAACGCCTTTGGAGATATCATAACAGACCTCGGTGCGGCCATCCAAGGTGGCCTAGGATTGGCACCTGCAGGAAGTATTGGGGATAATCATGCTGTTTTCGAGCCTGTTCACGGTTCAGCACCTAAGTATGCTAATCAAGGAGTTTCTAATCCAATAGCTTCGATTCTATCCGGTGCCATGCTGCTCGATTGGTTGGGGTCTACTAAGAACAATCTCGGGTGTAAGGCAGCGTCCACTTTGATAGAAGAAAGCGTTGCGGATGTATTACGAGAAGGTAGATTCCGAACGTATGATCTATGCAGAGATGAATGGGACAATGTCGACCCATCCTCAACTGTTGAAGTGACAAATGATATAATACGTAAAATGAAAGATGTGGGGGATAATGCATAGATGGGACGTACGCTGACTGAGAAGATACTTGCCACTCACACTGATGATAAGAAAGCTGAAGCAGGAGAAATAATCGATGTATCGGTTGATCTTATCATGGTTCATGAAGTGCTAGGATCAAGAATTGTCCCTGTTCTTGAGGAAATGGGTTTTGACAGAGTGTGGGATCCAGAAAGGGTTCTTGTTGTGAATGATCATTGGGCACCTGCATCTGATACAGAGAGTGCAAAAATACACATTAGAAACAGACGATTTGTGAAGGAGCAGAATATCAAGCATTTTTGTGATGTGGATTGCGGGATTTGTCATCAAGTTCTCGCAGAAAAAGGGCTTGCGCTACCAGGGAATCTCATCATTGGGAGTGATTCCCATTCAACAACTTACGGCGCATTCAATGCATTCTCCACAGGCCTAGCAGCAACGGATAGTGCACTTATTCTCGCAACTGGCAGGATATGGCTTCGAGTCCCAGAATCAATTAGAATTGACGTTTTCGGAAACCTTTCGTCACGGGTGATGAGCAAAGATTTGATTCTTAGCATAATCGCAGACCTTGGGACCGATGGTGCGAACTATCAATCAATGGAAATGTATGGCCCAACAATAGAGAGAATGAGTGTTGGATCTCGAATGACCATCTGCAATATGAGCGTAGAAGCAGGTGCAAAGAGCTGCATAATGGAAGTAAGTAAACCGGTTGTGGGATGGTTGAAAGAAACTGCTCCAGAGAAGAAGTGGACTCCTTTCAGTCCTGATGAAGATGCCAACT
Source organism: Candidatus Thorarchaeota archaeon (assembly GCA_029210805.1). GTDB lineage: Archaea > Asgardarchaeota > Thorarchaeia > Thorarchaeales > Thorarchaeaceae > MP5-2226. The sequence goes on along the minus strand of JARGGA010000017.1, from coordinate 16,411 downwards.
ATGTAAAACACGTTACAATCGACCTTGATTCGAATCCACTAGAACCAATGGTAGCATTTCCATCAAGTCCTGCAAATGGCAAACCAGTTTCACAGGCAGGAGGTATCGCAATAGATCAGGCGTTCATAGGTTCTTGTACTAATGGTAGACTTGATGATCTTCAGGTCGCAAGTGAAATTCTCAAAGGGAAGAAGATACATCCAGATGTTAGGCTAATTATTACACCAGCCAGCAAAGAGACATATCTGGCAGCTCTCCGGGAGGGAATTGTTCAAAACCTGATGCAGGCAGGAGCTATTGTGACTAATTCTACTTGTGGGGCTTGTGTGGGAGGACATCTTGGAGTCCTTGGTCCAGATGAAGTGTGTATCTCGAGCACAAATCGGAACTTCAAGGGACGAATGGGGCACCCCGACTCACTGGTCTACTTAGCGTCACCTGCAACAGTTGCAGCAAGTGCCCTGAAAGGTGTGATTGCAGATCCAAGGGAGGTCTAAATCATGTCAGATAGATTTGACAAGATTACTGGAAAGGTCAGGTTGTTTGGTGATGACGTTAACACAGACCAGATCATCCAAGGCAGGTACCTAACACTTCTCGATTATTCCGAAATGGCCAAACATACATTCGAGGTGGTTAGACCTAACTTTGTAAATGAAATGGAGCGGGGAGATGTTGTTATCGCTGGACGTAACTTTGGCAGTGGGTCTTCTAGAGAAGAAGCTCCGATGGTTCTGAAAGAAGTGGGGATTTCATGCGTCATTGCAGAATCCTTTTCGAGAATATTCTATAGGAACGCATTCAACATAGGCTTGCCGGCATTGATTGTACCGGGAATAACAGAACACATCAAGGAAGGGCAGACTGTTGAAATCAATCTGGCTGATGGTTTGGTGCAAATCAAAGAAATGCAAGAAGAGATTCGAGGCGATTGTATTCCAGATAGAATGCTTAGTCTGCTTCGGGCAGGTGGGGCAGTGGCATGGTATAAGCAGCAAAAACAATGAGGCCCCATTATCATCCAGATTACAGGAAAATGCTATTAGGCTTCCATCCAGGTGTGATTGCGATAATGATTGACAATATCGAGGTCTTTACATGAATGTAATGGTGTTTCTTCTCATTTCATTGATTGCTCATGCAATACCGATTCCCTATACACCCGGTATGCTGCGGATCAACAGACTGATCAGGTGGCTTCCTACGAGGCTCATCTGGGGAACGGCTGCGTGGGCGTTTATCTGCCTACTCGGAGGAATGACTTTGCCTTGGGCACTCATCACTCTGATAATGAGCTTTGCGCTCCAGATGCTGATTGTTGGAGGATTTAGACCAGGAACCATCGAGGAAATCATCGAAGGTGCCCGGATGCCAATGATGTGCATTGGGCTGCTGGTCATAATCATAATGCCGGTGTTCTCGGGACTTATAGGTTGGACATCCGATGTCGCAAACGCGCAATACGTGGATGACATGATAATTCAATCTAATGCCACTTTATTTGAGAGTCCAATACCAGACACTCGAGTGAGGTTGGTGACTCAAGAGTATGCTTCTTTTGTTGCAAGACAGCAGTTTGCATCTATTGGATCTAATATTGAAATCGCTGCGGCTCACATAACGACACGGAATGACCGTTTAGTGTGGGTATGCGTCGTGGTTTCAACCAATGTGCTATCGGAAAATTTCATCAAGGGACTGATAGTGGTTGATGCAAATGATCCTTCAATGATAGAAGTGTTAACAGATGTGCAAATTCCAGTGGGGGAGGGTCTGTTTTGGGATAAGAACATACAGTTTGGCAACTATCTCAATGATATGACCAATGCGTATGAATACGCATATCCAACATGGGATCCAATAGGACAGCTCGTATATGTTCAGACAAGAACCCAACTTGGGTGGGACTTTGTAGAGAGACCGCTGGGACCTACTCTGTACTTCCAGAACGGGACGATAGTATCGTTCGACACAATAGCATTAACACCACATTGGGTAACACAGGCATATAGCGAAGAATGGCTTGAACGCGATATTAATCGCTGGGGAGGATACCGCAGAGGTGATTCATTCGATCTTTTTGCAGGAGGATTCCTTTGGGCAATTCCCCCATCAAATGATAGATTGGAAATGACTGAGGACACTCGGTACATTCTGAATCCTGATACGGGTCATGTTGAGGCAATCATTGCTGTGCATCCCCCGGGTTCAACCTCTCTCGCGCTGAGCGGAATGATAAGAGCCACAAAGGATGGAATTTTCTATCACGACCTTAGCCAAGAAGGATATGCCAGTGGTGAAGCAGCAACCAACGAAGTCATCAAGGCGTTTCCAAATGTTGTTACAGGAGACTACTACGGCGCAATGCCTCTGCTTTATCCTGTACAGACCGGCGTCAGTACATACCGATATGTCTGGTACTGCCCAATCTATTGGATTGATGGATACTACGATTCCGATCTAGAGGAATACTACATCACAGATATTCGACTTCATGCACTGGGAATGGCGGACGCAATAGATGTGACCAATTCATTTACTGTTGAGAGAGCCGGTTCACTAACCGGTGCAGCTCTTGTGAAAGCTGTTAGAGAAGGATACATCAATGCAATTGGTGGACAGGTCATCGTGGACCCACTTGATGAGGTTACATTGACCGCCAATGTGACTAGCATTTCTTCTTACGTAGAAGATGGAGATACCCATTTTGTCCTAGGTACAACGAATTCCACCTTCGAGTATATTGTGGGTACAAAAAGCTGGATGAATCTCACAGATTGGTACGAACTCATCAATTTGCAAATAGGTGACAATTTCACAGCTCATTTGGAACATGTCGGAGAAGAATACAGAATAGTTGCAATAGTAAAGAACTAAGAGTTGGGGGCTTCCCCAACTCCTTTCTCTTTTTTTTGGCTTTTAGTAAGTTTACAAAGTATCAAAGCATCTTTTTGAAGACTTCACGCTGTATGAGAAACCGAAGGATTTCCGCGGTTCCTCCACCAATTGTCATCAATCGAGCATCTCGATAGAAGCGTTCAACAGGATAATCAGTTGTGTAGCCCATACCTCCAAGAATCTGAAGTGCATCATTAGCAATTGCAATAGCAGCTTCTGTTGTGAACAACTTGGCCATTGCTCCTTCCTTGGTTATGTTCATACCCTTGTCGTACATTCTTGCCGCAGTAAGAGTAAGAGCCCTTCCCGCTTCGAGTTTCGTGGCCATATCTGCAATCTTGAAACTAACGCCTTCAAATGCCCTAATTGGACGACCAAACTGGTGTCTTTCATTCGAATACTTCACAGCCACTTCATATGGAGTGCGTGCGTAACCGATTGCCTCTGCAGCGATTGCTGTACGTTCGCTATCCAGTTCGTCCATTAGTATGTGGAACCCTTGGCCGAGGTCTCCAAGAATCATTTCTGGACCTACTCTGACATCTTCCATCTTCAGCCATGATACACGAGCAGATTTCATTCCCAGAAGATCATGATCCTTCACAACACTGAAGCCATCTGCCTTAGTGTCAATTATGAAAGCGGTCATTCCCTCTTTGGATTTGACATCAGGATTCGTGATGGCAAAGGCACACATGAAATCAGCCTGACTACCATTGGTAATGAAGCGCTTCTCACCATTGAGAACCCATTCGTCGCCATCCTGCTCTGCTTTGGTCTTCATCCCGGCAGTATCTGAACCCACGTCAGGTTCGGTTATTCCAATGCAACCAATCTTTTCCCCTCGTATCACAGGTTCCAAGTATTTCTTCTTCTGTTCAGGGGTTCCAAACCTAGTAACTGGCATTCCGTATAGGGTTGTGGAAGCCATTCGGGCCATATCGAGACCGCCATTCGCTGCAGAAATCTCCTCTGCAACTATAACCTCATATGAGAGACCCCTATCAGTTCCACCTACATCTTTTGCATGGTGAACGCCCATGAAGCCGGCGTGACCAATTTTCTTTAGCAGGTCCTTAGGGTACGGACCATGGTCAATCTCATCAGCAATTGGATAAATCTCCTTGTCACAAAAAGATCGGACTTCCTTCCTGAACTTTATTTCATCGTCTGTCCACAGGACGTCACTAAGATAATCAGTCATTGTGAAAACCTATCCGTTCACGAAGAAGTCTCCCTTAAATGCGTAGCGAGCCGGGTTATTCCTCTGATTCGGTCTCTTCTTTCATGGCCTGAATTGTTGCCTGGGCGAGATGCCTTGCCGCTTCACGCTTCTTCTTGATATCTGATGCTTGTGAGCGGATTTCAGTGAAAAGGGTCTTTCTTGAGTATATGGCTCGCTCAATGAGTGCAGCGACTGCCTCGGACCGGCTCTTGAAGATCTCAAGCTCAACTAAAGCGTCCAAAACATCCACAATATCGGTGCTCATTCGTGTCATGACCGATATCTCTCGTTTCCTCAGCCCAAATCCTTCAACAGATGCTCTTCCAAGAAACTCTGCTCGTAAGTTCTGTTGTACCTCTTCCATCTCTTCAGGGGTTTCGTCAGTCATGAATCTCGCCTTCGACGAATAGTAGTGTATCCTTGGGAGCATTACGACACAATTACTTTAAATTACTTTTCATGTAATAGTATTACACATCACGGTTACGAGTTTGCCGTTCGGTCCCCATAAAGAGGGTCAGTCCCAGAACCGTGATGTACATTATCATTCTTCTAGCGATATCATCGAAACTACAACGGCCATCTATAAAAGAGATACAAATACACCTCGGAAAATTGAGGAAGATAATTCGTTGTGAGCAACAAAGGCATAGAGACGATACTATCGATACAGATGGCATTATTGAAGATTGAAAATGAATCGCTCTTCGGAATCTTTGGAGAGAACAATTGTTTTCCCGATGGCCACTTCATCCATTTCTTCATTCCTTCCTAGACATAGTACTGAGCCACCTTCGGCAAGCTCAACAAGTGCCAATAAAACAGGTGGTTCAAAGCCCTCTGGAGGACTGTGGAGAGAAGTGTAGGATAAAATTGTGCCTTCATTTGACAACAGCTTCAGAGTCATAGGTGATAAGCCAGGACCACAATATGGACATATATCTCTTGGAGGAATTACAGTCCTATTGCATTCATTACAAACTGATGCCTCTATATTCACTTCAATAACCCTTCTCTGTGGATGAATTCGGATTCTCAAAAAGATTACTCCAAATATCGCATATCTATTTTTTCCGAATTTTGAACGTATTAACAACGGATTTGAGATTCTTCTTTATGAATTTCTGAAATTTTGGATCTTGGGATAAAATGATGGTGGTAGAATTGCTCAAATTCTCGATTCCATCCAGAACCTCTACTGCCTCCCCAAGCTCAATTAAATCGCTCTTGAAAACATCTTCAATTGCATGGGGAGAAAATCCTTCCTTCTTGTACACAGGGAAAATCTGAGCCTTTGAGCCATTTCCGCCCAATTTTAATAAAGCAAGGATCATCAACCAATGATGCCATGCCAGGGTGTAGTTTTCAAGAAATCTCATTACTTCATCAAGTGATCGTGCCATGTTATTGCCTCCCAGTTTTCAAAATTGTCATTCAATGCCAGTTTCTATGTCTGTAGTTTCAGCGCTTTTAGTTCCTTCAGCATTTTCACCTGATAGTGTACGGGGCCTAATTTTATCTTCTTGAATTTCAACAAGTCCAGTATCAATGAACTTTTGCAGATTACGTTTCAGAAGTATTGTTGGAATACCGAGTGCTGATGATAGATGTTGAAGTGGAAACCAGTTTGTCTTTCCAGCAATAATGAAGTAAGCTTTGAAAGCTGGTTCATCCTCAGCAATTTGATAGAGTGCGTCCCACCTAGTTTGCATCTCTTTGACTTCTGCCTTCAGAGATTCAAGCTCCGCTGTTTGAGCATCTTTGAGTCCCTTCCATTCCGCAGATTCGTAATTCATTGCTTCAATCCTCGCCTCAAGTGCGGATTTGGCTTCTTCAAGATCGCGAGCGTCCTTCTTCATCAAATCGATTGCCGCATCACGTTGGTGCAATTTGTCTTCTATGACCATCATCTGCCCTCTGACTATAGCTAGTTCTTCAACACGTTTCTCGTAGTGTTGTACAAGTTCGTCAGAAGTATCAATCTGTGATATGAGCCCCTTTTGCGCTCCAATTTGGACTTCTGCTTGACCAACTTGGCCCTTCAGTTCAGCAATCTCTGTATTCTTATCTTCTATACTTGAGCGAAGTTCGGTGAGCATTGTTCGTAAATCTTCAATATTCTTTGCACTCTGCTCAATCGCTTCATCTTTTAGGCGAATGACTTCCTCCTGTTCTGAGGATCTGCTTCGCCAAATACGAACATCAGCAGATGTGCTTTCAAGTTGTTTATCTAACTCGTTAAGTTTAGCATAAAGCTGCACAAGCCTATCCTGATGTTCTGATGTGGATTGGAAAACCTGCATTGTAATGCCACTGCTGGTGGTAAGAACCATAGCATCTAGGCGTTCTTTTGCATCAGAGATAGTCTTGGTAATGTGTTCCAACTGCTTAGTCGCACTGAAGCTCTCCTTCAAGCGACTCTTCACAACGGATACTGCTCTAGTTGCAAACACACCTAAACCAATCTCCATTAGTTCCTTAGATAAAATCGGCATAATTACCTCTAATTGCTTGCCTAATTCTGATTCTGCTGATTTGATTGCTTTTTCAATGGAAGATAGAATTTCAACAAACTTTTTGTGAACCTGCTGAAGAGTGTCATCCTCTTCTTTATCCTTAGATACTGTAGCTTCGCTTCGTGCCTTGCTACCAGGATCTGATCCGAGGCCTCCTTCTTCCATGACGGTTTCCATTAGATCTCTAACATCTTGGCTAAGTCCAGCCTTTTCTGGTTCACCAGGAGCTCTATCTTCTTCCTCAGACAAACAAGATTCACCTCAGTGGAAAGATCCACTGTATCCTAGGGAGATCAATTTCCCTTCGGTTTCTTTTAGTTGATCATTGACCGTTGCTGCTTCTTGAATCAAACTCATGAGTTCCTTTCGGAAATCAATCGCAGAAACTTCTCCTGTATCCAGTCGTTCGGTCAATTTATTCCGTTCATGCTGAAGGTCTTCCCGACGTGCTGCTCGTTCATTGTAATGAACAAGAAGTTCATCTATACTGGATTCTTCACCGATAGAACTAGTTTCAGTATCTTCCCCGGTTACAACAGGTTTTACAACAGGTTTTGCAATCTGTCGGGTTGGTACCGGTGTTGTCTTTTTTCTACGCCAACTATCAAACAGTCCCATTTTATACACCTCTTTGTCTATTCATTCGCAAGTTTTTTGTTTATTGTTTTCAATTGCTCTTCTAAAGATGCTCTCATGTCCTCTGCCACTTGGGCTTTCTGATCATATTCATCCGAGCTAGCAGGATCTGTGAGTGCCATCTCCTCATAGTCATTCACTGTTTCGAAGAGCTTTGCAATTTTAGTTTCAAGAACTGCTTTCTGAGAACGTAATTCATCAATAGCAGCTTGATCGACTTCTGAAATTGTGTCCTCCTCGGTTTCATCTCGGGGAGGTTCTTCTATCATGACTTCTTCTTGTCCTTCTAGCCCCTCACCTGAAAACCCCTTAACTCTGACCTTGATGCCTTCATCTAGACGAGTTTCGAGTTTTTCCATCCGGGTAAGAATACTGGTCATCTGGTCATTTAGATGCTTTACAGCAACAGTCATACGATCTACAGTCTGGAATAGCTCATTTGCAAATTCCTCAAAGTTCAATCCATACTTATAGCTATCCAGAGTATCTTTGATACCAGCTATGTCTTGGATTAGCTTTTTCCGCTCTTCGGGGTCTACAATTTTTCTTTCATCTTCACTCATTTCAAATTCCCTCAATGTCGCTTACTATATTGAATTCTATTGTTTCAAAAGCCAAGTCTTTCAGGAGCTTCAGCCATCGTTCTCTGAAGTCGCGGCGATTGGCTTGCATACCATAAGCAGGAACACCTAATCTTCTGCCCACTTCTTGTGGTGAAAGCGCTCCAGGAAGGTCTTGTTTGTTAGCTACTGCCACGATTCTTGCATAAGGAAGTTCAGTCCTTAGAACTGGATAGGCAACGCGTCTGGTCCACTCTATGTTCTCTGCTGTTGAATCAGATACGATAACAACCATGCTTCCCGCACGAATAATCTTACCCCATTCCTGCACAAATCGATCCTGTCCGCCTAAATCAAACACACTGAAAACATAAGGATCAAAGTCAGCTTTTAGAAATGCCTTGTCACCGAAAAATGTTGGAACATATTCTTGTGGTGGGCCTTGGGAAGGCAGAGTTGCCAGTTCAAGTAGCGTTGTCTTGCCTGTACCACCGTGTCCAGCTAGGCAAACCTTGACTGGGATTTTGCTTACAACTGATCTGAATCCTGGTGAAAAAGGTGAGAAGTCCGTTGATTTCCAATCCTCAGACTCCAAAGAGCTCTCAAAACCGGTCACGAATTTGGAAACCATATTCATCATGGCTTCCTCAACCTTTGAGAGAGAAGCTTGCCTATCCATTGTAATAATGAATTGTGTTTCATGGCTATTCATTTAGACATATCTAAAGCGTTCAATCTCCATGCTGTCAATTTTCCATTCTTGCAATTTCTTAGCAGAGGAGGAAACAAGCATCATAACGGCATTGCTGTCCAGATCTTTACTTGGAACAATTTTGTCCTCAAACAGAGTCTTACCCTCTTTGAAGACATGGATCTCTCGTATCATCTTATGTACACCTGTTTTTGTCTTATTCGGATAGTTGGTGGAAGGATTCCGTCATGAAAGATTGGTTTCCTGAATATGAGGATATGTTGTTTATCTCACGATGAGAATCATTAGATAATGGGGATTTGTTGTTCTTCGCTTGCATCGCGTTCACCAGTCTTTCCGACGGTAAAAGGAGAGGGAGCTAATCCCTCTCGTTACCTAATTTTGCTTTCACTTCATGTTTGCTTCAATTTTATCGAGAACTTCTAGAAGCTCCGAGTATGTCAAATCTTTGGCATCCATCAGAATTTCTTCTACTTCGTCCTGGGAAAGACCCATCTCGAGCAGTCTATCACCAACAAGTGCTATCTCCTCAGGAGTTACTAAAGAAATGACATCTTCGTTTTCAGAGGTTTCCTCAACCAGTTCTTCAGAATCGTATTCATCAGTGATTTCATGAGATAGTTCTGAACCAAATGTTTCAGTGTCTACTTCAACATCTTCAGAGACTTCAGAAGAAACATCATCATCCACGTCAGGTTCCGGTTCATCCGCAGATCCCTCTATTTCCGTTTCGATATCCTCGCTAAGCTCTTCCATGTCCTCAGATTCTGACACATCAATATCAGCTTCTGGTTCCTCTTCAGGTTCCGTGACATCAGCATCGGTGGATTCTTCCTCCACTAAAGATTCAGTTTCATCGGTATCAATATCGGAAGTTTCTTCCTCTTCGATAGATTCTATGTCGTCTGACTCCTCTGTGGGCAGCTCCATCGGTTCTTCTTCAGGCGGGATAACTGCCACTTCATCCTCTGATACTTCGATATCCTCAGGTTCAGCTTCTTCCATTTCAGATGCTGGTTCAACATCTGAATCAACCAAAGCCACTTCAGTTTCAGGTTCAACTTGAGCATCTTCGATAATGCCATCTAATTCTGCTTCAAGCTCTGACTCAAAATCAGAAACATCATCAGATGCTGCTTGCTCTGCAACACCGATTTCGTCGAGAGTGTCGAGTTCACCAAGGATATCCGCAGTTTCATCCAGACCTGTTACAGCTCCCTCCGAAATGGCATCAATCATTGGGGCTTCGATATCAAGCTCAGCAAGTCCTGGTCCCAGCAATTCAGAAATGATGACACCCATTGACTTAATGCCAACGACACTTGCAACCTTACCGCTCTCCATCTGCTTGATGGCCTTGTTAATCTGCTTAATGGCATGAGGTATACGCCATCTCTGAATCCCTACAACTGATCCTGCTAGAACAGCAAAGAGCCCAGTCATACCAAGAACCAAATAGAGAACATCTCTCGCAATCCTGAACGAACCAAAATCAATGCCTAAGAAGGAACCAATGAAATTGAATGGAGTTAGAATATCAACAGTAGGATTGTCAATATAGATGAGTACTATTGAACCAGTTGTGCTTTCCGTCCAATTTTGATATCCTGGCGCACTTGCGATAATCCGAACCTGATAGGGATTAGCACTTATTTCGCCAATAGCATAGGTATCAAGCGAGATGAGATAGTGTGTGCCATTGAACTGTTCACTAGTGGTTGTGATTGGAGCAGATGTGCCAATCATATACTGGACATTAGCACCAGGCACAGACCGATTGTTGATCGCATCCCAATAGGCAAATATCAGTGTGAAACTGAGGCCTTCTTCAACTCTAAGAGTATCAGCTACAATTCGGGTTTCAGCAGCTAAATCTAACCTAACAGTTTCTGAACTAGTTGTGTAGTTCATCAGACTTGCTGTGAAAGTAAGTGTGTATACTCCAGGAATCGCGAGTGTGCTATCGCCAGAAGGATTGAATTGGAAAACATATTCACCGTTAGACCAAGAAGCTGTCCTCTCAAGACCGTCCCAGAGGAACGTGATTGTCGCTCCTACTAGGTTTTCAGATCCACTAGTGAAAGTCAGACGAACCTCGCTACTCTCATCAACTCCGAAGATCGCGCTAATTGAGTCAACATTGGCAATTAGTTCAGTTTCCAGCTCGAGAATATCAAGCGGAATGCTCTCAATAGGAATTGTGTAATTCAATCGTTGTGCGACGATATTTAGTATTCTCGAACCAGCTGGAATTCTTTGGGCATCCACCGTACCTTGGTATTCACTCCATAACGAGTTGTAGACTAGGGTACCGTTGATGCCTGGATAGCCGGACCAAAAGTAGTAGACAATCGTTGCATTGATACGAACCAGAGGATTCGAATCTAACTTAATGGCAACACTCAATTCAAAGGTAGAAGCCCAATCGTAGGATGTTTCCAGTTCATCTAGTATAATACTGGCCGGCATCCTCCCAGTAAGAGTAATTGTAAACCTGTGATGAGATCTCTAATCCGTTTTCATCTACTACTCTGATTTAATCAACATAGCACGTATTGTTGTCAAAAGTGAACCACATATCCATGGGCACATCCACACGGGGCGTCGAGTTTGTATCTGTTACGTTTACATGTTGTCTATAGTGATAGGACGCATTCCACCACACAGTGGACTCATCGATGCGTGATGCTATGATTGAGTTCGAATCAGCAGGATCTATTGTAGCTTTCCCAAACAGATTAGGATCAGATACCAGAGGAAGAAGCATTACAACAATAAATGCAGTAAGAAGAAGTAATCGTGTCTTATTCATTTAGACCACCTCTTTTAGTGAAGAAACGTTACTTGGATGAGATTTTCTCAGTTGTTCGAGGTAGTGTATGGCTTGTCGAGTATGAACATCTTCATCATTGTAGAGGTCAGCAGTGCGTTCGATAAGCCACTCGGGATAAACAGTTGCTACTTCGGGATTGCACTTGAGTAAGACATGAGTGCGCTTCTCATCGTCTTTAATCATCGTTATGATATTGCTCTGTTCTAGGCGGCTCAGATGCTTCTTTACAGTGGACTCAGGCATTTTAAGAATTGGAGCAATATCGTCTTGCAATTCAGGACCCTTTCTTAGCAATTGAATAATATCATAGGCATCAAAATCAAGCATGAATTGGGCAAGCTCTTCCGCTTCGTGCCATATTGTTTCATTGAGGTCCCGTCTAAGCCTTGCGATATAATCTCGGTGAAACCTCTTTGCTTCAACAGAATATTGCTTTGCAACTTCGGTAGGAACCTTACCTCCACGAATTGCTTTCATTGTGTCAGTATGAATTAGTCGTTGAACTAGAATAGCTCGTGTAAGAAGAACTATCTCCGAAGCTAGCCCCTCAACCCAACCAGTAGTAACGATACCCATCTTAACAAGAGGACGTAGAACCATTTCGACATCAATTTTCTTACCGACTTCTTCGAAAATTAGTTGTTCAAGGTCAGATGCTCCTACAGACCCATTCTTCATTAGTACTTGAAGAATTGCTCTTCGCACTGGATCGCTTACAACAGCTGCCTGACGTTGTTCAGGGGTCATCTGGGTGTATCGAGAGATTTGCTTGAAGAGAGTCGGAACCATCTTAGCGTACTGCTTGCCCTCTGCATTCAGAAATATTTGAGTAGCCATTTCGGGTAAGGCATCCTTGTAGACATCAGGATCTTCATCTGTACCAAGAACGAGGAAAACCATCGAAGGCAATCCCTTGAGGTGCATATTCAGCCCTCCATAATATACTGCAAGCTTGAAATCATTAAACGCAAGAGACGAGAATCCAGGTTTCTGAGATTCCTCAGTTTCTCCAAGAGTTGCTATTCCATATACACGCATAGAGGTCGTTGGGTCTAATCCAACTTTGAGTCCCTTTGGTGTTTTAGCAGTAACAACTGGTCCCAATTCATCATCCCATTTTAGTACGGCAAGTCCTTCTGGCATCTTGTTATCACCTGGTTAAATAACACCAGCTAAGATAAGCTGCAGTTATTTAGCTCATAGCACATTCGCAGAGTTCATAGTATATCCCAGATGTAGTCCTATCTACATCCGTTAGTTGGATAGTCAATCAACTCGGGTCCATTAAAGATAAGAAAATCTCTTCATTCTCTAATAACCCAATTCTGTTTAGCCCTAGTCGATTATTGAATGATTATTGTGTATTTGCAAACAATGTAACGACCATGTTGTTACCAAAGCCGCCAATATTATGAGCTAATCCAATTTGAGGGTCGCTGACTTGGAGCCCATTGGGGGCACGACCGGTTAGTTGCATGAAAATATCATGAATCTGGGCCACACCAGTCCCTCCGGTTGGATGACCACGCGCTTTCAGGCCGCCTGTCGTGTTAACGGGAAGTGTTCCATCAACAGAGGTTTGTCCTTCTTTCACTAATTCAATAGCATGTCCTTTCTTTGCTAGACCTATATCCTCCATGTTGACAAGCTCCAAAATCGAAAATGCATCGTGAAGTTCACATACATCTATCGCTGCAGGTTCAATATCAGCCATCTCGAAGGCTTTTCGTGCAGCTTCAATAGTCGCATTGAAAGAAGTGAGTGATAATCGATGCTGTACAGCATGGTAATCAGTCCCGTGACCAACACCAATCACCTTGACAGATTCGCTGATTGGACCCAATGTCTTTGTCATAGTTTCTGATGCTAAGATAACTGCAGCAGCGCCATCACTTGTTGGGCAGCAGTCATACAGAGTTAGCGGATCTGCGACTATACGTGCGTTACTGACCTTTTCCACCGTTACTTCTTTCTGGAAATGTGCGTAAGGGTTCTTAGCTCCGTTCGAATGAGCCTTTGTCGGTATTAATGATAGTTCATCACGAGTCAGTCCAAACTCATGCATGTATCTACGAGTAATCATTGCTGCAAGACCTGTTGGAGTTGCACCATATCTGGTTTCATTCTCATAGGACATCATCTTCGCAAGAATCTTTGAGGCAACACCTCGTTCAACCGAACTCATTTTCTCAGCGCCAACTACAAGAACGAGTTCAGCTAAACCTGACGCAATCATTGCATAACCGGCTTCAAAAGCACTAGAACCTGAAGATGGTCCTGATTCTATACGAGAGGCTCCAGCAGGAACCAATCCAATATAATCTGCGGTAAGTGTAGAAAGATGACCCATGCCTGTGAATTCATCCGGATTTTGGGAACTGACTACAATGTGGTCAAACGATTCTCCTACAGCGCTTGCTGATTCCATTGCACTCATTGATGCACTCCCGATTAGTTCCATAATGCCATCATCTAGCACACCAAAGCGAGTCATACCGGCACCAATTACATGGACAGGTTTCATATCTACACACCCTATTCTATCAGGATAAGGAGATCTGCAGTAGTCACGTTCGAGCCGGTTTCAACATTGACTTCTTTTATAGTTCCATTAGCAGAGGCCTTCAGCTCATTGAACATCTTCATAGCCTCTAGGATGCACACTGTTTGACCATTCTTCACGGTATCCCCAACTTTCACGTGCACTTCCGTGATTTTTCCAGGCATCGGAGGATATACGCTTCCTGCAACCTTGGGATCACCTGTTGAGGCAGTTTGGGGAGTTGATGTAGATTGTTTCTTCATAATCCTCTGCCATGCAATCTCACGTGGTTGGTCATCAATTTCCACACTTAACATGGAGCTTGTCTTCTTCAAAATCTTGATAGAATAATCGTTAGTTGTATCATTGAGAATCCAGCTACCGTCATCATTCTGTGTTGCCTTTATGGTGTAGCTCTCTTCACCAACCTTGACAACAAGCAAACCACCTTCGTCGAGGCGATCCACACAAACGTTGTATTTGTCATCATCCAAGGTAATATCAAATTCTGAGCTCATCATGGACCCCCCTGAGTTCGTGGATCCATCTGTTGTTTACGTCCCGACGAAGCCCAGGCAGATGGACTTTTCTCCCAAGTTGCGGACCGGGAGGCATGTTGGGCTTCGCGGCCACTTTGCGCCCAGCTATCTCCAGCCATTGCAGTTCCGATGACACCTCCTCCGTTTCTCCCACTGGAATGAAGAATAGAAGCTATCAGCGCTGCTTCAAGTTCAGGGGTCATTGTTCCAACAGAGTTCTTCTTGGCCTTTCTCTTGAGAAAATCAAGGGCATACTGTGAGAACAGTGCATAAGACACAAGGTCTCGTGGTTCATGAGGAATATCCTTGAGTGCCTCTCGTGCAGCCGGTAGTTCAGGCTCTAACAGGTCGGCAGGTCTCACTTTCATTGGCTCTTCATCACCAATTGCTTTTCTCTTGATTTCTTCATCAACTGGAGCCGGAGGTCGACCGTAGTATCCTCTGAAGTACTGCTTAACCTCATGTGGTATCATGCTATACCTCTCTCCGGTAACAACGTTTAGTGTTGCCTGAGTACCGACAATCTGGCTTGATGGTGTTACAAGTGGTGGATAACCGAATTCAGCTCTTACTCGGGGAACTTCTTTTAGGACCTCGTCATAGCGATCAAGAGCTCCCTGTTCGCGAAGCTGATTGTCAAGATTGGAGAGCATTCCACCAGGAATCTGAAAGACAAGCACTTGCGGATTCACGCCTTTCATTGAGCCTTCAAACTGTGAGTATTTTCGTCGAATTTTCCGGAAGTAATCAGCTATCTCTGAGAGCAGGTTCAGGTCAAGACCTGTGTCATATGGAGTTCCCTTGAGGGCTTCGACTATTGACTCCGTGGCAGGTTGAGAGGTGGCCATTGATAATGCCGAGATTGCACAGTCAACAACGTCAACTCCAGCCTCTGCAGCTTTCAAGTAGGCCATCGCGGCCATTCCGCTTGTGTAGTGCGAGTGGAGTTGAATGGGAATATCGATTGTTTCTTTGAGTCCTTTTACCAAGTCATAAGCTGCCTGTGGTGAAATCAGTCCAGCCATGTCCTTGATACAAATAGAATCAGCACCCATCTCATAGAGGGTCTTCGAATCTTCAATGAATTTTTCATTCGTATGAACTGGACTAAGTGTGTAACTAATGCTTGCCTGTACATGACCGCCTTCGCGTTTCACAAATCGCATCGCGGAGTCCATGTTCCTAATATCATTCAAAGCATCGAAAATTCTGAATACATCTATGCCAACTTTCACCGCTTCAACAACAAACGCTTCGAGAACATCATCGGCATAGTGTCTGTAGCCAACAACATTTTGGGCTCTTAATAGCATCTGCATCTTTGTATGTGGCATCGCATCATTGAGTTTCTCGACTCGTTCCCATGGGTCCTCATCTAGAAACCGCATCATCGAATCGAAAGTTGCACCACCAAACATCTCAAGAGACCAATAACCTACCTTATCGAGTTTCTCACAAATGGGGAGCATGTCTTCAGTCTTCATCCTCGTAGCAAGGAGAGATTGATGAGCGTCTCTGAGAACAGTATCAGTGATTTTCACTTTCGTCATGGTAGGCCAAAATCACAAACTCGCGTAGTCTATTTAGTCATTCTGTTCGGGATTTTCTTCATCTGCAAGTTACTTTCGATATCCCCATATTTCCAAATCATATCTAACTCACATGGTCTTTTACAAGCATTTTATCTGCAACGATGTACTATGAGTGTATTTTTGAGAGGACAGAGAATGTTTCACGACGAACCCCAATTATAAACCACCCAAGCATAGCGACTACTAGAATAATTAGACCCAAGGATGTGACAAGCATCACTTCAGGCTGTGTGACACTAAGCAATGTTCCAAGCACGCCGATCAACGACCATACACCAACGCCTGCAAAGATAAAGTCATTACGAGTGAATAGCACTAGCAGGTAGATTGAGAGCGCAATTGCGAGGACAACAATAGT
>JARGGA010000442.1 GCA_029210805.1 Candidatus Thorarchaeota archaeon | reverse complement strand
TGAGCAATATATGAGATGGGCTTAGTCAATGGACCGTTGGATAATGCATGTGGACATGGATGCCTTTTTCGCATCTGTTGAGCAGTATCGTAATCATCCAGAGCTGATTGGGCAACCTGTTTGTGTTGGGCACGACCCGAAGAAAGGCAATGGTCGAGGTGTGGTTCGTGCTGTTTCCTATGAAGCGAGAGCCTTTGGTATTCATTCCGGAATGCCTGTTTCCCGAGCATATCGACTCTGCCCTGACGCAATTTTCGTTTCCGGCGAATTCTCAAACTACTCTATCGCTTCAGGTGAATTCATGGAGATACTTGCAAGATATGCAGATGGAGGACGCGTTAGAAGAGCAAGTATAGATGAAGCTTACATTGATGTTACATTTGGTGTTCAAGATTATGAATCCCCCGTTGATATGGCCCGCGAAATCCAAGCTGCTATAAGACAGGAAACAAACTTGCCTTGCTCAATTGGGATTGCACCAAATATGTCCGTTGCCAAGGTTGCGACGGGAACGCAGAAACCCAATGGCATAACCTTGGTTGGACCAGATCCCCAAGATATCATTAATTTCCTGGCACCAATGAAAGTTCAAGCATTGAACGGTGTCGGGGCAAAAACAGCTGAGCGATTGAACAATCATGGCATAGACGTTCTTGAGCAGATTCAAAACATGACAATACCTGAATTGTGGCCTGCTATGGGGCGGGGTTCATCTTGGATACATAAACGAGCTTGTGGTATTGATGATCGTCCATTGCTAGACAATGGACCTCGGATTAGAAAATCAATCAGTAAAGATAGAACGTTTATGGTTGATATCAAACCTGAAGCCATTGAAACTGTTCATGAAACAATTTCTGGAATCTGCGAGAGGATTGCAGAGAAACTCAAGAATAAGTCTCTTCAGTTTAGAACGGTCACCATAAAACTAAGGTATAGTGATTATACAACAATCCAGAGGAGCCGAAGTATTCCAGTTTGCACTGATGATAGAAACTTGTTGGAGAAAATGGCATTGAATATATTTGATCATGAACGGAAAAAAGACAAGCATATTCGTCTTATTGGCGTAAAGGTATCTAGTCTAACCGAATCGTCACAGCAGGCTTCGATTACCGATTACTTCTAGTTAGATGGTCTTTTTGTAAGATTCCCTGCATCTGCGATATCAACATATTCTTGCATCAAGCGCTTTGCTTTCTTAACAGATCTACTGATACCTTCCAAGAATACAGGGTCATGTTCATCTTCAAGCAAATCAGCATATCCTTGAATATTGTGTAGTATGTTTCTCATATCGTGTGAAAGCGCATGAATAAATGAGCTCAATTCCTTTTCTATGTCATTCATATGGCATCACCTTGTCATGGCCTTCAAATAGTTGGCATACTATCCTTTTCACAATCAATCAAGTTCTGAGATGTAATCCCACATTAAAAGAAATCTATTAGATCGCAGATATGGGAATGTATATGATGAAGGTCGTACCAGAATCGGTATCCAGTTTAATAGTCCAACCATGAGCTTCAACAATCTTTCGAACAATCATCAAACCAAGTCCTCCTTCATCCTTTGTACTGACTGTTCTTTTCAAAATGGATTCTCGGATGTCTTCCGGGATTTCAATGCCATCATTGCTGATAAATAATATTTGAGTTGATGATGTCTTACTTTGTCGGATTTCGATATGAGAAGGTCTTCCATGTTCGACAGCATTTCGTAGAAGATTGACCAATATCTGGGTCATTTTATAGCGGTCACATAGGATTGTAGGAAGATCATCCCTTTGAAAGGAGATACCCTCTCCAATTTCCCTTTTCACGACATCATCTACTAAATCATTGAGCTTAACGGGCTCTTTTTCACCGATAATTAGTCCGGCATCTGCCAAAGCTAGAGACCTCCTCAGAACACTCTGAGCGGAATCTATCATATCACGAATGCCGTTGATGTACTCCTTCTCGTATTGGTCCTCTAAGAGCTCGGTATATACCAACGCGTTATGGAGTGTGCCCTGTATATCGTGGCTCATAATATGTGCAAATTCAGAAAGTTCCTCTTTCTGTCTTAATAATGACTGTTCTAGCTGACGATGTTCTGTAATGTCTGTCGCGATTAGAAGAACAGTGTTTTCATCAGGACGCGTGGAATTCCAGATTACCCACCGTTTTACATTTGTTTTTGGAAGCGAAAATTCCTGTTCTGACCGCAACGTTTCACCAGTTCTCAGAGTTGTATAAATTATCTTTAGTAATTCGGGATTCGCGTCAAATAGCTCAGAATATTGCGTTCCTACGGCATCTATTACTGTACCTTCACTTATGACTAAGGCTGCCTGATTGACCATCCTTAGTACCAAATTACCCTCTTGTTTGAGTTCCCAAAGAAATGAAGGCTGTGGAATGGCCTCAAACGTTGACCTGAATCTAGATTCGCTTTGACGAAGAGCCTCATCCGCTCTTTTACTTTCTAGAACAGTTGCGAACATTCCTGCTACAATTTCAAAGAAATAAACATCTAGTTCACTAAGATACTTTGGTTCCCTAGAAACCACCTGTAGAACACCAATTAGATCCCCACTGGCACTCTTGAGAGGCCAAGATATCAGTGCCTCCATATTGAACTTGTCAATTCTATCTCGATTAGTTTTGTAAATCGCATGTTCTTTCACTTTTGGAGCAAAGATTGCGCTACCCTCTTTAGCTACACGGGACGCAAGATATCTTTCATCATCTAGAGGAATCCTTTCAACTATTCTCTTACCAATTCTATCCTTTAAACCGCAAAGGGCTACGAGGTCCGCTGTTTTACTTTCATTGTCAATTATCCGTATGGTACCAAAATCAAAATCTAATACTTCTATCAAGCCATCTAGTACCTGTTCACATAAGATTGGTACATTCTCCGTATTTACTGCAGCTTCCGCGATCATTAGAAATGCGAGATGTTCCCTTTCAACATTCTTCAATGCTTGTTTCCGTTCTATTATATCTAGTAGCACACCCACA
>JARGGA010000441.1 GCA_029210805.1 Candidatus Thorarchaeota archaeon | reverse complement strand
ATCCAATTTTGTGTCCATCCCTGCCAAGAACTTAATTTCTCGACCATTTTTCAAGAGGGTGATATCGGATTTAATTTCCTGATTATCATCAAGAATGGCTTCTTTGATTTGCGGGTCTAGAAATAGTTCATCTAGGAGCTGAGTAATGGTAGCCCCGTCCTGAAGATCTAGCTCGACTTTCTCCTTTCCACCAACTTGGTCACGGAGATATGCATAGAATTTCACAGTGACCTTCATTCAAGCGCCTCTTTTCTACAGCAAGACATCAGGCTTATAAAACCGTACAGACACCATTCGGTGATTAGGGGTTCCAGTCGAATGTATGGATACATGGGCAAGATTCTGCGAATCAATCTGACGACCGGTTCTATCACTGAAGAGTTTCCAGACGAGGAAATCCTCAGGAAATATCTTGGAGGGTCAGGATTGGCAACTAAGATGCTCTTCGATGAAACGGAGCCCGGCATAGACCCACTTGGACCTGAGAACAAGCTAATCTTCATGACTGGTCCATTGACGGGAACATACTCACCCAGTACAGGACGTTATAGTGTAGTAACCAAAGCCCCTCTTACCAATGGTTGGGGACAAGCAAACTCTGCAGGATTCTGGGGGCGAGATTTCAAGCGTTCAGGTTTTGATGGGGTAATATTCGAAGGCGTGTCCCCAAAGCCAGTCTATTTACTTACTGAAGATGGAAAGGCAGAACTCGTTGATGCAAACGAAATCTGGGGCAAGAACACATCAGAAACCACAAAGATTCTGAAAGAGAAACATGGACCCAAATTCAATGTGGCATGTATTGGTATCGGTGGAGAGAACCTAGTAAAATATGCAGCAATCATGAATGACTGCGATGAAGAAAATTGGGGAAGGGCGGCAGGTCGCTGTGGTGTAGGTGCAGTAATGGGTTCAAAGAATCTCAAAGCCATTGCATCAAGAGGAACTTTACAAATACCAGTCGCAGATCCAGAGAAGTACAAAGCAGAAGCGAAACAACGGTTTGACTGGGTAAACCAAAGCATACTGAAAATGACTCTTGAGGTATACGGGACTGCCACTATGGTTGACCTGGTCAATGTAAAAGGTGGAATCCCAACTAGGAATTGGCAGACTGGTGTTTTTGAAAATGCGGAGGCAATTAATGGCACTGCAATTAATGAAAAAATTCTCGTGAAGAGAAAACCCTGCTTTGCCTGCCCGATTCATTGCGGTAGAATCGCCGAGATAAAGTCGGGTCCATTCAAGAGCAAGGGAGAAGGACCCGAATATGAAAGCATTAGCGCATTTGGTACGATGTGCGGTGTTGATGACCTCGAAGCAATTACTCTAGCGCACTTCCTCTGTAACGAGTATGGATTAGATACAATTTCTGCAGGGAGTAGTGTTGCCTTTGCGATGGAGTGTTATCAGAGAGGCATTCTGAAACCTGAGAATGTGGACGGATTAGACTTCACGTGGGGTAATTCACAGCTAATCGTCGACATAGTGGGAAAGATCGCCAAGAGAGAAGGCATTGGAGATTTACTCGCTGAAGGAACAAAACGCATGTCTGAGAAACTTGGACAAGGATCGGAAAGGTTTGCAATGCAGGTCAAGGGGCTCGAGCTGCCGGGATACGATAGTCGTGCGGCAAAGGTAACAGGATTGGCATACGCGGTTGCCAATAGGGGTGGGGACCATATCACTGCGTATATCGAAGGCCCAGCATTTCTCAATATGCCATTCATGATCGTGGAGGATGCTGACGTAGGAGACCCTCTGAAGGAAATCCCCGAAACAGCTCTGGTTGTGAAAAATTTCGAGGACTCATTAGGTAATTTTGATGCAATTGGCGGCTGCAAGTTTATGGGCATGGTTCTTACTGCAGATGACTGGGCAGGATTGATGTCCAGCCTAATGGGCATTGAAATGTCGGCAGACGAATTCCGAAAGACAGGAGAACGAATCTACAATCTGCAACGGGCTTACATATTGAGAGAGGGATTCACACGAGCGGATGACACACTGCCCCCACGACTCTTAGAAGAGCCATTACCTGAAGGTCCTGCAGAAGGACAAGTTGTGAATCTGGATATCCTCCTAGATGCCTACTACAAGTATCGGGGCTGGGATGAACAGGGACGACCAACCAAAGAGAAGCTAAAAGAACTTGAATTGGAATTCCTAATTGACATAATTCATAGAGATGTGTCTCCTGCACAAGAAATAGTTAGAAAAAAGATTCAACAACGAGAAGATTCAATCAAAAAATCAGCAGCAATGTCAGGAATCAGGGAAGTGGTTGGTGAGAGACCCTGGCTTGATAGTTACCATATTGGCCCATTCAAACTTCAGCACTCGATGGCACCTTATCCTGAAGTAAACATCTATAAATTTCTTGAAGACACCGCAAAGGAGTTTCCAGATATCATAGTCTGTGAATACGCAGACGAGGAAATGACGTATCCTGAATTAAAGGATAAAGTAGACAGACTTGCATCTGCGTTTGTGGCTCTTGGTATTGAGAAAGGTGACGCCATTGCTACCGTTCTTCCTTCATGTCCAGAATTCATAATCACAGATTATGCGGCAATGAAGATTGGTGCAGTTCATGTTCCCCTGAGCATTCTGCACAAAGCAGATGACCTGCAATACGAGCTTGATGAAAGCAATGTAGAGATCGTTGTATGTTCGTATAGAAGGATTGAACGCGTCAATCAAGTAAAACCCAATACGAAGGTGCAGAAGGTTATCTATGCGCCAACGAAGTTGTATCCTGATTATGAATATCCAGAGATGGAAGAGATTGAGGATGAGGACTACTATCTCATTGATGACCTTATTGAGAAATATGAACCTCATACGGAAACCGTTGAGATTAACCCTAAGGAAGACCTAGCTCTGTTGCCCTTCACCGGGGGAACTACAGGAGTTCCAAAAGGCACTATGTTGACTCACTACAACATAACTAGCAACGTGCGACAGACAATACACTGGATGATGGAGCCCTTGAAAGAGGGGATTAT
>JARGGA010000440.1 GCA_029210805.1 Candidatus Thorarchaeota archaeon | reverse complement strand
CGAATATCAATCCAAGACATTAAATGTCTGGGTTTGTCTAGGTTTCGGGGAACGGAAAGGTATGAATAGACAGAGTGTAATCGAGTACGCGATTCTCTCAATCCCATTTATTCTACTAACACTATTTCTGATATATCCCGTTCTTGCAGTCCTATTTCAAGGACTAACGGTTGGACCAGGTTCAACGTTCTTTGAGGTTGTAAATTCAATAGTCACACAGAGAATAGTCTCGTTTACACTTACTCAAGCATTATTGAGCACAATTATTGCCATGTTGATTGGGTTGCCCGGAGCCTTTGTGTTAGCCAAAATCCAATTTAAAGGCAAGTCCATTTTACGCTCATTTCTCATCGTACCTTTCGTTTTGCCGCCAATAGTTGTGGTTGTCGGTTTCCTTCAGATGTTTGGAAGTGGAGGATTACTTGATGTGTTCTTCATGGCGATTCTTGGAACTAAACAATCCGTTTTAGATTTAGCAACAGGTTATGTAGGCATCGTACTCGCCCACGCATTCTATAATATTCCACTGTTTCTTCTTATTGTGTCAGCTGCGCTTGAACGATTGAACCCTGAAATTGAGGAAGTGGCTGAAATTCTAGGTGCTTCATCAGCTCAGAAACTTAGACGAATAGTCATTCCTCACATTAGATCTTCTATTGTTGCAGCTTCAGTGTTGACGTTTCTCTTCTGTTTCATGTCATTCCCCATCGTATTGGCACTTGGTGAAGGTTCATTCATAACCATGGAAGTTCAGATTTGGAATGCGTTCCGTTTCTTCGACTATGGTGAAGCTAGCTCTCTTGCGCTTCTTCAAATCCTTATCACTTTGATTCTTGCTTACACATACCTAAGAATTGGTGCGTCACAAGATTCGGTTGCAGGATCTACATCTTACATTAAGACCCATAATTTCTCGAATTTATCTTTGGATAAGAAGGGTCTGACGCTGACCTACCTTGGTATTCTGCTATTCCTAAGCATAGGCCCGATGGCTGCAATAGTTCGAGCGGCTTTTTACAATCCAATAACTGATGAGATAACTTTGCAAGGTTTTTTCAATCTTGTCGACCCGGGATTAGATGGTGGGCTTTTTTCATTTGTCAATTCAATATTCTATGCATCACTAGCAACGATCTTCTCTCTGGTCTTGGGTACGATTCTTGCATACACAAACCGTTCCCGAGTTCGCAGTCTTCCGATGTTGAAATCGATAATTACACTTCTTCCACTTGGAGTGTCTGCTATAACTATAGCCTATGGTCTAATGCTAACAATAGCAGTTCCTCTTGGACTTAGCACGAATCCTTGGTTTTTGATAGTGATAGCACAAACACTAATTGGGATTCCATTCAGCGCACGAGCGATTGAGATTGCTCATTCCAAGATAGACCCAGCTATAATTGAACAGGCGGAATCACTTGGAGCAAGTAAACTTCAAAGACTCTTCTTTGTAGAATTGCCCCTCCTCACACCAGGTCTGATAGTAGGTGCAGTTTTCTCATTCGCAATGGCCATAGGAGAGATGTCCGCTACGATATTCCTCGCAACTCCAGAGACCTCCACCCTCGCGATAACCATTTATCGAGATTTGGCAATTAGGAAATTTGTGGAAGCGGGGGCAGCTGCGTTGGTTCTTGTTGCATTTTGTGTGATTGCATTCTTGGTTATTGAGAGATTTTCAGAGAATGGGTATGGAGGTACTCTATGATGGTTCGAGTAGAGATTGATAACTTATTCAAGAGATTCTCAGATGGAACGAGCATTGGACCAATTAGCCTGACAATTCAGGATGGAGAGATGCTATCTCTACTAGGTCCAAGTGGATCTGGAAAGACCACAACTTTGAGGATGGTTGCGGGGTTCATTGTTCCTGATGGAGGGTCTCTAAGATTCGATGGTAAGGATGTCATAAAGCAACCTCCTAGAGAAAGGAAGATTGGAATGGTTGTCCAGTCTGTTGCATTGTTTCCAAATATGTCAGTGTACCAAAATATTGCATTTGCATTGGATGTTGCTGGTTGGGAGCATCATCGTGCAGTAAAACGTGTTGAAGACCTCGCAGATATTGTGGGAGTGAGGAATCTTCTCCACAGAAAAGTCAACGAAATCAGTGGTGGCGAAGGACAAAGAATAGCTCTTGCCAGGGCACTCGCTTTAGAGCCAGCACTCCTACTTCTCGATGAACCATTCAGTGCTCTTGATCCAAAGCTGCGTCAAAGACTTCAGGAAGAATTGCGAGACCTACAACAGAAGTTAGGTATCACTACAATCTATGTCACCCATAGTCAATCTGAAGCCTATGCAATCTCAGACAAAATTGCCATACTAAACGAAGGCGCTATCATTCAGGCGGGACCTCCCCAAGAGTTGTATGAGAATCCCAGGAATGATTTTGTTGCTACATTCATAGGAGGAGGAAGTATTCTCAAAGGTATTGTAAGAAAATCGCATCGAGGGTTTCTAGACGTTCAGGTGGGAGATCTTTTCGTTGAGACATCTGGTGATGTATCACAAGGAACAGAGGTTTCGCTTTCTGTCAAACCTGAAGATGTATCTATAATCCCAAAAACTGTGGATTCACTATATGCAACAATAGTATCAATTACACAACAAGTTGGCCACTACAGAATAATCTTAGAAATTCAGGGGCAGACTATACAAACCACTGTACCTACAAATCACAGCATCGATGGCCTTGAACGAGGCAAGATTGTGGGATTGAAAATTGATTCCCAAAGTGTAGACGTCATAGAAGAGCGATAGTTTATCCACGAATACAACACAGCAACAGTATTATACCCACTGATAGAAATAGTGGCTTATCACCGACAGCTACCGGCCTGAGGTTAGCAATCAATAAGGGCGTAGTGAATAGTAATGGTTACAGGCTACGAGGTTTCAGAAGACGGAACATTGCAAGAGGTAGAGTTGACAAAGGATTCCTTGGATTCCACTAAGGTTGTCTGCGTTGTTGACGATGAAACGAAGAGCATTTACCTCTGGAAAGGAGTC
>JARGGA010000439.1 GCA_029210805.1 Candidatus Thorarchaeota archaeon | reverse complement strand
TCTATTTTATTCAGAACATCTGCTGTTGCTTCCGCATGTCTAGTAGACTGTGTATTGCCGCCGAGACCCAGAATAATTGTGAGTGATAGGGGGATGCCTGCTTTTCTGATTTTCAAACAGGCTTCGATGTTATCTTCAGACTTGATACCTTTTCTACACCATCGAAGCAGCTCATCATCTCCTGTTTCGAGACCCAGATAGACGATTCCGAGACCTGCCTTTCGTATTTCCTTCAAATCCTCAACGGTCTTATCTCGTACATCTTTTGCATAACCATACGTTCCTACTCGCCTTAAGGAAGGCAGATGCACTTGAAGAGCATCAAGCACATCAAGCATATCTTGCTTGTCCATTGCAAGCGCATTTCCATCTGCAAGAAAAACTCGCGTTACTCGACTCTTAAGGGACTGGGGCAGCACCTCCAGATCTTCAATAATTTCCTTGCGTCCACGTACTCTGTATTTCTTTTCTTTGTATGAAACACAGAAAGTACAGGCGTTATGTGAACAACCTACTGTGGCCTGAAGAATGAGACTGCTTGCTTCACTCGGTGGCCGCCATATTGACCCTTCATATCTCAGCAAGAGATGTTCACTTCCACAATGACTCGAAAGATGTTATGTAGCCTTTTCTAGATTGTCATGTAGTTAGGGATTTAGATTCTCAATGGAGGGAGGAATTAGATATCCAAAAATCTCTAAGCTTGGAGGTTCAGAAAATGACTTGGAGGCAATCCACAACCAATCCTGGCCTATCACTTCCAACAGGAATCCGTGATCATATAGGCGTTGGATGTACCTTAGATATTTCAGGCATATTGTGAGAACTAGATGTGCATCAAAATTACTATTCTCCTCTATGGCCGGCATTGAAAATTCAACATCAATTGAAAATTGCTCAGGAGTACTTCTGCATTTTACAAGCATAATCCGAAGCCATCCATTCTCATAGAGAACGGAAAGCGATTCCTCATCTTCATTGAAATTGAGACTTTCAATTGGTGCAAGCGAAATTTGCATACACCTATTCCTCATTTCCTCTGCATCCATTTATCAACAATCCATTCTGTTACTAGCTCATTTTCATTCCAAACTGCAAGAAGACTGCTCTGGCTTTATCAGCATCAACAATATAACGCGGTCTTCGCATATCTGTCAAGTTTGGTACTGGTTTGCATATCTCATGCCCGCGAAGATGTTTCAAAGCGAAGCTAACTGTTCGTAGGGGTATATTCGCTTTCTTGCTTATCTCACGTGGCGATGCCGGTCCTCCCTTTGTAAGGAAACTCAGAACGAGTAATGCGCTATCTGGAAGCTCTAGACTCAAGGTATGTCACGAAAAAACTAGTGAAAAAAACCAATATTATTTGACTGAACTCCGTAATGGCGGAATCTGGACGTTCTTCCAATTATATTGTCCATAAATCGAACCAAGCATGTCGGTTTTGGGCTTTCTGCCCATAGTGTTACACTCTTTAAAGAGGATTCAAGAGATTTGTTGATTCCACACTTCATTTAGGAGGAACATCAAGTTAACCGTCCCTGTCTATAAGGTCCTGCTCATAGGAGAGCCCAATGTGGGAAAGAGCTCTATTATTCGTCAGTTTCTATTGGGTGAGTTCGATGATAACTATCATGCAACAGCAGGAGTTGACCTTAGTGCAGTTGCTATCAATCTTGATGCATTTACTCCAGTTATTCTTACCATCATAGATCTTGGTGGGCAGGATGATTTTAGCTCTTTACGTACACAATATTACAAGGGTGCACATTATAGCGTTCTTGTCTATGATATTGCTGACAGGAAATCTTTCGAATGTCTTCCCGAGTGGTATGCAGGAATTCTTCAGAATATAGATAATAGTGAAACAGGTCACAGTACCCTCCCTGGTCTGTTGATTGGCAATAAGAATGATCTTGAATCAGAACGAGAAGTGTCAACAAAAGATGGCCGCATTTATGCGGACCTTATAGGATGGCAATTTTGGGAATCAAGTGCTAAAACGGGTGCTAACCTTAAAGAGATATTCAATCGAATTGCAAAGGAGATTTTCTCTAATCATCCACCAAAATAATCTGAGCTATCTTATTGGCTTTCGCTCATTGGGATTGACAGATCTACCGGGACCAAAAGCGTGTTTTGTAGGTTCGTAGTCACAATCAAGGGACATTGCTGCCCACATATTGTGCGACAATTCGTCCTTTCTGCCGGTTGACCTTCCCCTTCCTCTTCGTTCTATAATTCCGCTGTAGACATACAATGCCAAAAAGAAAATAGCCGCTGTACCAAGCAGGTAGAGTGTAAGCATTATTTAGCCTCTGATATATAACACATCTTAACAATAATAAATATTTAGTAGTGGTTGTGAAACTTAATAACGCCTCAGGATAATTGGAATGTAGAAGAACCCCGTGTTGAGGGAAAGGGTGCATTCGTAGTGACAGGGTCGCACATATCAATTACTAACTTGCTAAGCACTAGTACAACCCAGAGAGATATCAGTCCTCAATTCTGGAATGAACTCCAAGCTTTTTTGGAATCTCTATTTGGTCCAGCATTCAATCCGATAGTTGATGCGTTCAGAGACGAAGCATTTCGGTCGTTAGTTCTATCTACAATCATTATTGTATCATTGTTCATTGCATCTATAATCTATGTAATTTATGAGGTTCCATCTATTTTTGGATGGCTGGGTGGAGGTATGAATCTCTCATCGTATGCCGAATCTTCACCACCACCAAAGACAACCACAATTCGGAAATCTGCAAAGCAATCTCCTCAAAGGGTTGAAAGGCCCGCGGAAAAACTTCCCGTAGAATCCGTTCAAGGAGTGAATGTGCTCCCAGTCATTCTCAAAACACGAGATGAAGTTATCTTAACAGTAGATGTGGCAAATAATTCTGGGCACAAAATAGAGATGGTAGTTGTGGACATTGATTTGCCTGATGGCATTGCAATAATGACTGGAAGCTTCAGAATGCAAAGAATAGGAACAATAGAAACAGGCGATTC
>JARGGA010000016.1 GCA_029210805.1 Candidatus Thorarchaeota archaeon | reverse complement strand
TTGACGGATAAAGTACAAAAGGACGTCTTGGCTCTCGAGGTTTTCAATAAGCCTCGCACAGAGCCAAGACCTCTGTATCTGTTGTTAAGGGAACAGGTTTTCTTTGAATGTGGGACTCACTGACAAGACCTTCATAGTGTGAAGATTTCATCTTCATAAGGAGGGTCGCTCCTAATGCTTCCATGTCTCTCACAATTCTGAACTCCTCATTGTGTGTACGAATATTATCCTCGAACGCACCTACGAACTCAACAGCATCGACATTGTCATTTCTGAACATGGCTGCAATGATATAGTGAGGAAGTCCACCAGTTACTTGCCCGACAACAGTGTAATCAAGTACCTCTGCACCTGTTTTTACACTGGCATGCGCTATTGCCCGTGACACATGAGCATCACTGAGTTTTTCGCCTGAGAGATTTACCACCCGTCCTTTTCTGCCAATTGATGCGATGGTGTATGGGTCTGTACCAGTGATAGTTAACATGTCACCAACACGGTACCGATACCAACCATTCAAGTTGGTCAGTACAATTTCGTATCTGCCACCCTTCTTGAGGTCCGCAAGATGAACCGTCTGAGGGTCTTCCTTTTCAGTTTCACTTTCTGGAATGAATTCCAGATAATTCAGTTGTGGTAAAATATGCAGACCAGCATCTGGATAGAGATTACATGCATACCAAGCTTCGGAACCTGCATACGCTTCCCAAAGGGTGGTGGTTGGTAAGATAGAGCTAATCCACTCTCTGTAGGGATCAGTATCAATACCTGTAATTATCATCTGTCTGAGGTTTGGCCATAACGTTTCAAGATTCACAGTACCGTCATCATTCATAGATTCTCTGATTTTGGTGTCGTGCTTTGTACCCTTTAGGCGTTCCAATAACCACGGTCCATATTCATTCTGCATTCTTCTATAGAATGCAAGGACAAGAGTTGTAATCCCTGCAAAGGTGGTTACGTTATTTTGGACGGTCAGTTCTGCATAAGCCCTCATTTTCTCATCCATATCTGTTAGATTGTAGATATCATTCCCTGGGATTATAATCTTCTTTAGAATAGGACTGGTCCCCAGAGACGATACAATACCTGTCATGTATCCTACAGGAATTCCTGCAATCTCATCCATCTTAGCAGGAGCACCAAACATGACAATTCTTCCATCGAAGATTTTCCCGTTGCCCTTTGCAGCCTTAATGAAGGCCATCTGTGAAAGAGTCGAGCCTGCGGAATAATCTGCCATGCCAAGACCAGTAACAGGTAGGTTCTTTGGATGTCCAGTTGTTCCTGAGGTCTGACAGTACCAAATCACTGGATCCGCTGTCAAGACACCTCCGGCTGGATTCTGATACACTTTCTCCAGATATGGCACCATTGCTTTGTAATCCATCAATGGAACCCTCTCGGCGTACTCTTCAGGAGACGATATCGAACCAAAATCATATTGTCGGCCAATTGCCGTATTCTGCTGAATCTCCAACATAGACATCAGCTTTTCATTAATGGTTTCAACTGGGTTGTTGACCCAGTAACCAGCTTGTTTCATTTTCTTACTTGCTAGCATTGGAATAAACTTACTGAGAATTCCCATCTCAGAGCACCTCCGTGGTGAAAGCAGTACAAGTAAAATCCACACCTTCGCCCTTCTCACAATCAAGGAGGTTTCGAACTGCGTTTCCTGGTTCGATTGAGCTGCCACGCTTCATTTTCGACATCTACTGCACCCCATTCAATCTTAGAATCCTCTCATTCCAAGACCGATCAGTTATGATGTATGACGTTCTAACCTAACCATAAGTTACTCCTAGGACTCCTTCTGTGATTGTTATATGCTATTTTCGAGATTATCGAACTGAAAACATTTTATTATGAAAAATAAGAACTCATATAACCTACTTTTGCTAATTGGGAATGATAATAGACCAAAGATGAAAAAATGTCGAAAATTGGTGCAATGGATTGAATGAATATTACAGAATACAAATACATCCACTTCCAATTAACAACAGGTACACTTCAATCTTTGAGACGTTAGGATTAGGCTTTTAAAGAGATTTTAGTTTTCTGAATTCTCAGCATTGCCCCAGTGGCTTAGAGGCTATAGTCCCGCATGGGTTTCCAGAATCACCTGGGCGTATGCTACCAGACGAGTTCAATACAAGCCTGTTTGGGGATTCTCAAGAGCATGCTGAGGAAGAGGAACTCACTGAAGATGAACGTGACCAAGCGGAAAAGTTTCTCAGAGTCATCGAAGATTTTTTGGAGTATTCGATAGAAACTGTTGAGGAGTTAGATCAGGCACTCTCCGAAAATCGCGATATCGTAGATGACGAACAATTTGACCGGGACTATGAATGGGCAGTCAGGTATCTTGAATTCATGCAGAAAGTAAAAGAAGCATACTCCGAAGACGATCTTGCAGAACAGAACCACTATGATATCGCAAAGGAATTCGGATACAAGCCAGCAGAAGTATCTTGGTGGATTACAAAGAACGGTAGACCGTCCCTGGTTGGACGGTTTGAGAAACGTGGAAAAGCTCGCAAGATGAGAGAATTAGTAAAGGAATCACATGAAAAAATCAAGAAACTGGAGAAAATCTCAGATTCAAAGAAAGATTGGATTGTGTCAGAAACTCATAGGCTATACTACAAGGAAAAAATGACACAAAGGCAAATTGCAGAACTGCTGGGGGTATCGAGAGGGTACATTCAGAAAATCTTCAAGGATCAGAAATGGTTGGCACGACGAAGAGAAAGAGCCGTTGATTCTGAAGAGATACTCAGATTATACCAGCAAGAGAAGATGACACAAGATAAAATCGCAGAAAAACTTGGCTTTTCAAGAGCATACGTTCACAAAATCCTTCGGGAGATTCTCGGAGATGGTGACAAACGATCCAGTAGAAAAATCGACATCAATATGATGGACGAAGTGCATCGTTTGTATGATGAGGGCACAAACCTAAAAGAAATTGCAGAAGTGGCAGGAGTTTCACTAACTACACTTCGAAGGCGAATAAAGGAGTTTGGATGGACTAGGAGGGTATCACGGAAGAAGGCTATTGTTATTGATAAGCGCGCAACTAAAGAACCAGTTCTTTCAAAGAAAGGAAGGGACAAGAAAAAACAGAAGCAAGAAGTTAGAAAGAAAAAAACAAGCACAAAGCCCAAGGCTAAATCAAAAAAGAAAGAAAGAAAACCCAAACCAAAGAAGAAAGAATTTGATTATGCGAAACTAAAACAACTGTATCTATACGAAGATATGACCCAAAAACAAGTCGCAGAGAAGCTCGATATCTCTCTTCACGAAGTTAAGAAACGACTCCGAATAAAAGGATGGAAAAAGACAAGAGAATCAGTAGATTTGAGAGAACTCCATCGTTTATATTTTGAAGAAGGAATGACTCTGGAACAAGTTGCTGAAAGAATGGAAATTTCAATCCGTAGAATCCAAAGAATCTTCAAGAAACAAGGGTGGAGAGCAGGACCCAAAGGGACGGTACTAAATATCGCTACTATTTTCAGAATGCACTATGAAGATAATCTAACAGACAAAGAAATTGCCTTCATTGTTGGTGCATCTACATCTAAAATTAAGGAACTTCTAGATATACTGGCTGAAGACGGATTAGATAATCTCTCGGATAAGTATGGGAGTAGCAAAGTCAGGCTAGAAGCAAAAACAATTCGCGAAAATTTGTTTGGAAATTCCTGCAAACTCTGTGGAAAAACCCGTAGTGGTGGCAAATTGCTGGCTATTCACAAGAAAGATGGTACGCCACATGACACTGATGACCTTTGGAATCCAGAAGTACTCCGAAAACTCAATCCGGAAGAATGGGCTTCCTTATGCCCTCAATGTCATAAATCGGTCCATTGGGCACTAAACTATTTGTCCATGGAATGGGAGTCGATTGAGTCCAAATCAATACAATTTGGAGGGATTAGTCAAAGTTTCGAAATAGAGTCTGATATAGAATCTGGTAAAGAACTTAGAGGAGAAGGGTTAGAAATTACGAGGGCTGATGTGCGTGAGATAAGATTCGAGATTTTTGGTGACGAGTGTTTTGTTTGTAAAAGATACAGAAACAACACGAAATTGATTTTACACCGAAAAGACGGAACGCCCCACCATCGAAACTCCACTTGGACAGTTGATTTCATCAAGACTGCTAATCCAGATGAATGGGCGATGTTGTGCAATAGATGCCATAATGGAACTCATTGGATGATGAATAGATTGGGAATGAATTGGAATGAAATCGAATCATCACTAAGCAATGATGACGATTGAAGAGTTGTGACCCCTACGAAAACTCTATAATAGATTTAGAATCAAATGGCCGCAGGCCTCGGTAGCTAAGACCGGTCTAAGGTATCTTTCAGATACCGACTACAGGCGCCTGACTTGTATGTCGGGAAACGACCGTTCCCTGATCAAGTAATCAGGAGATCGCGAGTTCAAATCTCGCCCGGGGCTCCATCACTTTTTCTGGATAACCAAAGGACTAATCAGACAGAAAGAATCTATCCACTAGCTGGGGAGATAGATGACTGAATTCTATTTGGATTTTGAAACCCTTGGCGTAAACTCGGAATATGATAAAATCATCACTATTCAGTATCAACAAGTTGATACAAGAACTGGTGCACCCAAAGGACCACTCACCATACTCAAAGAATGGGAATCTTCAGAGCGGGAGATACTGAAAGACTTTCTCGATGTACTCAATCCAGACAATGTCTGGGATTTCATCCCAATTGGATATAATCTTAGATTTGAGCTTTATTTCTTACAGGCTCGATTTAGAAAGACACTCAAACTTGAGTTGAGCAATGAATGGCTCTACTACAATCTGCCACGTGTTGATATCAGAAGCATACTGGTTATGATGAATGAAGGACAGTTCAAAGGTGCAACACTCGATTGGTTTGTTGATCGGGATACAGATAGTAACGAGATACCTGCTTGGTATGAAGGAAAGGAGTACGACAAGATTGAGGCCTATATTGAGGATGAAACAAGGAATTTCCTTCACGCATATCAATTCATGAAATCGAAATTGCCCCCGTTATCCAGAGCCTATCGCCCTCTACCATAATACCTGGTTATTAATTGTATTACAATCTATCAGATGTAAAGATTGCCAATAAGCCAGTATATGATTAGGGACACAATCAAGCCTACAACTGCAATTGCTTGAAAGGATCTTTTTTGGGTCTTATGCCTGAATCTATACATTCCAGCAAAGACTCCAACAGTTCCTCCTATGAAGCCAATTATGTGAAGAGTGGCCTCCGCAACTCGCCATTCTTGCTTTGACGCTTTCCGTTTATCCCACCACATTGCCACGAAGGCTATTAGGTTAATCATCAAAAGGTAGACAATTGGTATCCAGTAGATTACAGCTTCAAGTGTCTGCATCTAACCATCCATCCTCTTTGCAGCCTCTTCAAGGGCATCAACAAGAACAAGCTGTTTTCCGGTTAGGAACTTCATAGTTGCCCCGCCTCCGGTGGAAATATGTGTAATCTTGTCAAGTAATCCCATTCTCTCTGCCATTGCACTGACATGCCCGCCCCCAACAACTGTGATGCAATCACACTCGGCAATTGCATTTAGAACCGTTATTGTACCATGAGTGAAATCTTCTTTTTCGAAGTAACCCATTGGTCCATTCGCAAATGAAACCCTTGAGCCGCGGATGATGTTAGCAAACTTTTCTGCAGTTCTTGGACCAATATCAAAGAATGGGTCTCCATTCAGCTCATCCAGCTCGCACTCAACTCGTTCACCATTTCTTTCGACAGCAGCATCTTCAGGAAGTAGGATTACATCAGGGTAGCTATCTAGCAATTTCTTGGCGATAGCAAGCACCTCTTCAAAATCCTTGACATATGTACCATACTCTTTTGAAATTGTACCATTTGCAATGAGAAAGAGATTTCCAATCAGACCACCTAGGAGTACATTGTCCGCACGCCCTATCTCCATCAACTGCTCAATGATTTTCACCTTGTCTCGGACTTTACTTCCACCCAAGACTAGATTCCACGGATGAAGTTCTTTTGCAGTGACCTTGCTGAGTTCTCGAATTTCTTTTTCCATAACACGTCCTGCAACGGATGGCAGATACTGAGTAAAACCTACGATTGATGCTTGCGATCTATGAGCGGCTCCAAATGCATCATTAACAAAAATGTCAAACATGGGATAGAGTTCCTGCACAATGGCTTCCTGTGAAACCTCTTCTACAGGTGCATTTTTCATCTCACCCTCAAACATTCTAACATTCTGAAGAACAAGTATCTCTCCGACTTCAACGGTCATGATGGCCATTTTTGCTCTTTCACCAAAGATATCATCTATGAAGGTAGCATTGAATCCTAATTTCCGAAGTATCTCTGTATGTTGTTCAAGGGAGATAAAATCGTCACTACCTGGCCGTCCTTGATGTGCCATTAGTACGACCCTACTCTTGGACAATTCCCTCAATGTTGGAGTCATCGCCACAATTCGGGAGTCGTTAGTAATCACCTTGGTTTCCGGGTCCAACGAGGAATTTATGTCCACTCGGATGAGGACACGTTTTCCCTCATAATCAACATCGTCAAGTGTTTTGAAGGGTAGTTTCACTGTTATCACATCCCTCAGAGAGATTTCTCCTCAGCAAGGAGCCGTGGAGGAAATACCCTCCTCAAAAAGGTGTCTACTTACTAAAGGATTTTTTCGGACTTTAAATTGTATCAGCTGAACTATCGTCTATGAAGATGCCAAAGTTCGCGTTGAAGGTCAAGGGAGTAACGGTCCTCCGTTCGGATAACGCCGAACAAATTCTGCAGGAAATGACTAGTCATTTTGACTCTGAATCAAGAAATACTGGGGACTTGCCAACCAAAGACGAACATAGCGCTCTCTCAGATATTGTCTATATCTCAGGTCAAATCGTTGATTGGATATTTCAAGAAATCCCTACAGTTCTCAGAGCTGAAATGCATCTTGAGGGAACTGAAAGAGGAGTAAACAAGTACGATTATCCTGTAAAGAATGTCATGATTCGAATAGAAGGACCTGATTTATCTGATATCC
Organism: Candidatus Thorarchaeota archaeon; assembly: GCA_029210805.1. GTDB lineage: Archaea > Asgardarchaeota > Thorarchaeia > Thorarchaeales > Thorarchaeaceae > MP5-2226. The sequence goes on along the minus strand of JARGGA010000016.1, from coordinate 14,612 downwards.
ATTCCACGATAGTACAAGAAATTACTATTCGAGAATTCATGTATTATGACGTGGTATTCGATATCTTTGAAATGATACATAATGGAACTCCAAATATTGCGATTCAACTGATTCCAAAATTCAGGACACCTCTAACAAGACAAGGTCATCATACCAATCGAGTCCCTCACGAAATTAAGGAACGGATATCTGAAGAATTAAGAAAGAGTTCTCGACACACATACTTGAAGACCGTTATTCAGAGGTTGCTGAGCAGTCGATGCAAATGCGAGTCTCTACGACATGGGATTAATCTTATCGAGCTTCTTCTTGGACATGATACATTCTCAGAGAACGAGCTAAGGGCTGCAGAGATGAGCTTTGAGTACCTTAGTGACACGAGAGAAGGACAGAGCTTATTCCTAATGTGGATGAATAAAGAGGCACTTCGTAATCGCTGGAACAAACGTGACACACTGTGCAAGAATTTCATATCACAAGTGTATGAATGGTTTAGAGAACTCAGAACTAGAGAATGTGACACTCTATCATCTGCATCAAAATTACGACTACCCACTGATTGGTCTATATCCGCAGAGATGGAGGACGGAATCAAACAATAGGCCTTAGGTGGTTCACAATTCCAATATTTTTTTCACATCACTAGAATATATGAGGTGGATTGTAATCTTGCGATTTGAGAAGCTGATTATAATGAACAATGAGCACCCCGACGAGCACGATATCACTAGAAGAATTCTTGGAGATGGCGGTGAATGGGTCTTTCCAAGTGAGTCTACACACTGCCAGTACGAGATGTACAAATCAGATATTGAATGGATTGATGGACGTACCGCAGTATGCCCCAAATGTGGAAAAAAGGTCTATGCATACATAATCCACGAGCGCGACGGAAAAACCCCTCCAAAAAAAGAACCTGTTAAAGAGGATTAGCCCACTTCAGTTCATATTGTATCCGCACTCTGGGCACCGGTTTGAACCTGGATGCAATTTTGTTCCACATATAGGACATTTACTCCTTTCATGCTGAGTGGTTTGTGTTCTGAATCGACCTGAGGATCGAATGTTCCTAATTCCTCCAGGATCACTGTAGAGTTCAGTGTATCCACAATCAGCACAAGTGAAAGATTCCAGAGTTGCAGTTGAAAAACCAGGTAGGTCTATCTTGACATATGCACCATCCCCACCATGTACTCTATGAGGACCAGCAACATTTACTCCCCTACATTTCGGACATTTACCCGTTCTATTCATTGCAATCAAATCTGTCTTGGAATGAAATCGTATAACCTTTCGTTCCCTTCTGCAAACTGAAAACAAAGCCCCTAGTGGGTAATAGATAAAAGATGGCCCTGAATCAAAAGCAGTAGAGGATTCCAATGAAGTCAGGTCGTGGAAAAAAGCGAAGTCGCATAAGACGTCCTACGATGCGTGGCCGAATAGGTTCAAGATCCCCCTCAATGAGTTCAGGAAGAGGCAGAAAGTCTCCATCCATGAGCTCCGGAATAGGAAGGAGGTCTCCTAGCCGGACTACGTTTCGTCGGGGTAGTTATAGACAGAAACCCATGTGGCGGTCAGGAGGAAGATACCCAAGACGATACAGGTCGCGACCAATGAGTTCATGTTCCTGTGTTATATGTTTCATAATTATTGCAGTCGTAATTCTAATCAATTTCTTACCATCATTCATCTTTGCATTGGCTCCCGAGTTTTCTTCTACAGTCCTCATCGGAGCGGTTGCATTCTTCTTCATTGTTGCTCTCTGCTTCATCACACAGGCAGTAATTGATGACGATGATGACGGTGAACAACCCCTGAGTAGTGATGATGATACAACAAAAATCATTGAGCGCGAACGCGTTCTTGTTGTCTGTCCCTACTGTGGCACAAAAAACGAACAAGGACAGGCAAAATGCCAAAACTGTGGCGGAGATCTTTAGGCCTCACAGATTTCCCTAATCCGATTGTCATTGGAGAAGAGCACACAATAAATCGAGATTGAATTGGAGCACGTGTTCCAATATAGCATATTTCTTCAAATTTGGAAAAAATCCAGCACAGAAACTCAAAGGGACAATCTAGCCACATTGAACTTCCTTGGTATCACAACTTCGGTCTCAGGAAGTTCCTCATCAATTCAATACTTTTTGAGATTTTGATAAAGGTTTAATTTGGGAGAGAAAAGTGGATACATCATCATCATAGGTTCCATCATCTCTGATGATGCGTTGATATAGACTGCCTTCGTAGTTTCTGAATCCAGTGACTGAAAAAGGTCTGATAGTGATATCATTCTCCTTTGCTATTCTAGGAAGATCGTCTAAGATTTCTTCCTTTTGCTCTTCCGGAATTCGACAGGTGTTGATTGAGAGAGAACCACCTCCAGAAATCAATGTACGTGTTGTGGGACAGTTATCCAATAGCGCCTTTGATATCGAATATACTGACTTGGGCTGACCTTCCACAATCAGTGTCACTGGACTGAGATCCCCACTCACCCGAAAGCGGTATGAGATATCTATCACTCCTTTATCTCGTAAATCAGTCAAGACACGTTTTGCTTCCTTTTCAGTTGTGTTCCAGTAACGTTGACCTTTCTCAGTTTCAAGATGTGTAAGATAGAAGACTCCTGAATTCACCATGTCAATCATTCTTGCTTCTTTTCTGGTGAGATGATAAGGAGCTTTGAGGCTCTTTCCTCCAAATTTTGTTTTTAAAACCCCTAAACTTACACTTTTGTCAGGAGAGGCTAGGATTTTCTCACTATTCATGGTCCATCCCCCTAAATCCTGTCTAAAGAGCTTGTAATTCGTAGACGAACCCAACCAACCTATAGTATGTACTTCAGGAAGAACGGACTCTATTCTCTTCGCGGCTATTGGAGGCACTATCATAGATTGAATATAAAGAGGAGAACCCGACTCCATACCAAAATTCAAGGAATAAGAGTACGACAGATGATGAGTCCATCTATAGCCCACACCTAAAAACACAATATTCTGCAATCCAACGTTCATTGGTTGAACATACGCTCTTAGACTGAATCCCATTGTTGACATTAGAAATCTGGTTCGTTCTGTTAAACGTGCTCTTTTCGATTCAGGAAGAACTAAAGATATCTCCTCCCTATTATCAAGGGACTTCAAAACTTGGATAGATTCAGTCTGCCAGTCCGGAGCCATCTCACGGACTTTGTAACGAAGAATTTGGTGTGGTCTCTGTGATTGCCTTTCTTGAATTGATTGACCATGGCTGTATTCGTCTGTAGCCGCAAATGTGGCAAGTTTCAAGTATGATGGAATTGGCTTGCTATCAATCAACATTCTCAGGTGATGAACTGACAAACTTCTGAAAGTGGGCATCCCACGTAGATTCTCCACAAAATCAACCAAGTTTTCTCTTGGATAAGCTTTCTTTGCAGTCCATGTTAGAAAGGCAAGGACTTCTTCTCTTGTGTTCTCTGGATAAGCACTGGTTGGGAACAACTTTATCAGTGTTTCACGGCTGGTTCTTCCTCGGCTTATTATAGGGATATTCATACCTCTTGATAAAATATGGATATCTTCCCATGATAATTCTGTTTCATCAAGAAGCTTCATGACTCGTTCTTTCATTTCTTCATGAGTGCCTTCACCAAAGAATCGCACACGGGTGTTGAAATGCTCAAAGGAATCAACAAGATGCAACGCCTCAATTTCATATCGATGTATCAAATGACACTCCAGAATTATACTGGTGTCTGGATCTAAAACTGTCATCCAGAATTTATCATTGCCTTCTAATTTCTGAACGATATAAAGGGCGCTCTTATCACCTCTAACCATACGTCCATACCATCCACTAGATGAGGGTGGATATATATCATCAGGAATCTCGGTAGCACTTCTATTGTATGGACGAGTGGTCACGAGCGTCGGAGTCAGTTGAACAATAACCGAATCATGCAATTGCGTAGAGAACTGCTCCCCATTCTCATCGGTTTCAATTTCATGATTTACTTCATAAAACACATCTTGTCTGTTTCTACCAAGAATATTTCCTGATTCAATGATTAGGTAGGGGCCCAATGCATCAAATTCAACACGCCCTCTTGTGGTATCATCTCCTACCCAAACACGAATCGTATTGAAATCATTAGATTTTGATTCAGTCACAAAAAGAACTAGAGTGAAAGAGCTAGAAGGATTTATCGCTTTGTCTACAAAACACCAGCTGCCTATCCAACATGACTACAGAAACAACAAATTCTCAACAGACAATAGTATAATTTGAAATAGTGGGTATCCGGGTGAACCACCCGGCTTTTCACTAATTCATTTTCATATCAGAATATAGGCTGATATTACCACGGTTCGTCGTCTGGGTCTCCTGGATCAAATGTCTTGCAGCTCCACGGTTCGTCGTCTGGGTCTCCTGGGTCGAATATCTTTGTAATCATGTGTATCACCTTATCAAATCAAAGCCGAGAATTGTCGAGTCGGCCTTACACTAGACTATCACGTGAAATCGCACAGAAAATATCCATGAAAATAAGATTCAATTTTAACATCGAAAATTATAGAATTCTATCAATTAATTCGTGAAATCAGGGCACTTTAAATTGCTAGATCGTGTTTTCCCTATGAGGATAGCTTAGAGAGTTCCATATTCTTTAATTTTTGGAGTCAAATGAATTAATCTAACAAACCTACCAAAAACCACCTCCCGCACCATTGTTCCATTCAGGAATAGCCTTATTCTGTTATTGCTACCACATTATCTTGATTGAGATGGCATTCAAAGACCTCAAGTTCCCAGATGGATTTCACTGGGGCACAGCTTCTTCTTCACATCAGAGCGAGGGTGGTAATCACAATGATTGGACTGAATGGGAAAAGATACCGGGCAATATCAAAGATGGCTCTGATACTAGTGTTGCCTGTGACCATTACAATCGGTACGAGGGTGATTTTAGCCTTGCCAAGGAATTTGGACACCAAGTATTACGTTTCTCAATTGAATGGAGTCGAATAGAACCGCAACAGGGAAGATGGAATGATAGTGAGATTGCTCACTACAGAAGTGTTGTGAAAACCGTACTTGACCGAGGTATTCGACCAATGATGACGCTTCATCACTTTACGAATCCACTCTGGTTCCGTGACTTAGGCGCGTGGCTCAATCCGGAGAGTCCTGAGATTTTTGGAAGATACGCCAAGAAAGTAGCGGAGTCTTTTGCGGACTTGGACATAATTTGGAATACCATCAATGAACCAATGGTTGTAGCCGCGATGGGATATCTATACGGAGATTTTCCACCCCAAGAGAAAGACTTTGGAAAGTCACAGACCGTTACTCAGAATATGCTAATGGCTCATGGATATGCTGCAACCCAAATTCGAGAAATTCATGATAAACAAGGAAGGTTACAACCACAAATTGCCCCTGTACTGAGTGTTTCATACTTTATGCCTCACAATCCGGAAAATCCAGATGATGTCAATCTTGCTGCATACTTGGATGAGATTTACAATCATACATGGATTCGAGGAGCTGTAACTGCAAAGATTCCAGATTTGGAGGGAAACAACCATCGTTTCAAACCCTTAGAAAACTCTGTGGATTTCATAGGTATGAACTACTACAGCAGAATGGTTGTTTCATCTGAGATGGATTTTCTTGCGGGTGAAGTACCAGAAAAAGATCCAGATTTGCCAAGATGTGATGGCCTTGATTGGGAAGTCTACCCGGAAGGATATTATCCTATAATCAAGTCGTACTGGGATAGCTACAAGAAACCTCTTTTCATGTCCGAGAATGGTATTGGTACCAAAGATGACACTCTCAAGAGGGCCTACATCTTGAAACATCTCCAACAGGTACATCAGGCGATTCAGGATGGAATAGACATTCGGGGATACCTAGTATGGACTTGGGTAACCAACTTTGAATGGGCAGAAGGGTTCGGTAGTGATTTTGGGCTTGTTGGAATGGAACCTGAAACATTGAACCGTATACCAAGGGAAAGTGCATACATGTTCAAGGATATTATTCAAAATAATGGACTAACAAAGGAACTCCAAGAGAAATATCTGAGATAGCACCTACAGATATCTCCATAAACCCCTTGAGGTGGCCTAATCAGAGCAAGATGCCCCTTCAAGTTCTTCTATCCTCAATTGGTCTCATCAGTATCACAGAATTTGGTGACAAGACCATGATAACAGCGATGTGTCTTAGTGCACAGTATCGCAGACCATGGATAGTACTTCTTGCTACAATGATCGCCCTTACGATTTCAACTCTTATTGCCATAATCATTGGGATAATTCTATCAGCCGCCATCCCAGTGGATATTCTGGTCTATGTTTCGGGATTGCTCTTTCTAGGCCTAGGAATTTACACTCTAACACGGAGCAATAGTGAGGAAGTTGATACATGTGAAACACCAAGCTCTTTCCTGAGTATGGTATCGCTAGTTCTTTTCTCAGAATTGGGAGATAAGAGCCAGATAGCAATCTTGGCCTTGGCAGTACAGTCTGCATTCCCAATTATGGTCTTCATAGGTGCAATCGTAGGATTTCTTATGCTGAATATACTTGCAGTCTTTGCTGGAAACAGTATCTCTGGAAAGGTGTCAATTAAACTTGTGAAGAGAGTTGCAGGTCTGCTCTTCATTCTGTTCGGAATACTGGTGATATTTGGCATAATCTAGATCCCCCGAAGACTTTATGTCTGAGCCGGCAAGAACCCATTCGACGACACTAAGGTGTGATTATTGTGGGTCCAGATGGCTCGGGTTATAGCGGATTGGTTCTTGAGAAGCTCTCTTCATTGGACATCAAAGTTGGTGACCGTGTGAAGATACATCACGATGGAAGGGACTTTCAAGGCATCCTCATGCCAAGAAGTCAGGTGGGTGCTGATCCCTATCATCTGGTACTGAAACTTGACAACGGTTACAATACAGGAATCAAGATTGACGCAGCCACGATTATTACAAAGAGCAAATCATCGAGAGTAAAGAAACCTAAAACTACGGAAACTGTCCAAAAACTGAATCCATTGCTTCCCACTGTACTGGTAATGAGTACGGGAGGTACCATTGCAAGTAGGGTGGACTACCGGACTGGCGCAGTTAACCCAGCACTTACTGCCCAAGATCTCTATGATTCGGTTCCTGAATTACAGGACTATGCAAATATCAATGCGCAGGTAGCAATGAGTATTCTCTCGGAGAACATTCGAACATCAGACTGGACAAAGATAGCTAAAATCATTGCAAAAGAAATCAAGGAAGGTGAAACTGATGGTGTTGTCATTGCTCATGGTACTGATACTATGGGCTATACTGCTGCAGCTCTCTCTTTTGCTTTGCAGAACTTACCTGTCCCAATTGCAATAGTCGGATCGCAGCGTTCTTCTGACCGACCGTCTTCAGATGCGTCTTTGAATCTGACAGGTGCCACTAATCTTGTAGGAAGAACAGATGTTGCGGAAGTAATGGTGGTAATGCATGCTCAGACTGATGATAGTTACCTCTATGCTCACAGAGGTAGTCGTGTTCGCAAATTACATACAAGCAGAAGAGATGCATTCCAGTCTGTCAATAGTTATCCATTATTCAGAATCGAGGAAAACGAAATCGAAGAGCTGTCTACACCATTACTTAGGCGGGACCCCAAAAGGGTACTTACAGTCAAGCCACAGTTCGAAGAACTTGTAGCTCTTGTGAAAACCTATCCTGGAATTGATGGAAAGATAGTAGATTATTTTGTCGATAATGGTTACAGGGGAATAATCCTTGAGGGAACAGGCCTTGGTCACGTTCCCGATACACTTCAATCCTCGCTGAAGAAGGCCGTAGATTCTGGACTAGTTGTAGCGATGACAAGTCAGTGTATACACGGCAGAGTCAATATGGATGTGTATCGATCAGGAGTTGAACTTCTTGAGATTGGTGTAGTGCCTTGTCAAGATATGATAGCTGAAACAGCACTAGTCAAATTGATGTGGCTGCTAGCAAATACTAAGACTTCAGAACAAGCAGGGACTTTGATGTATACGCCTCTTGCAGGAGAGATTGAGGTGAGAAGTGAATATCCTCAGTATGATGCAGATGTGGAGATGTATTGATATGACTGAGGAATCACGTTACGAGAGTCTGGGTTTGATGGTGGGTCTTGAACTACACCAGCAATTGAATACAGAACAAAAGCTCTTCTGTCACTGTCCCACATTGATTCGCGAAAGCGAACCTCATGGAAGCTTCGTCCGTCGTTTAAGACCTACAAGAAGTGAGATGGGAGAAGTAGATCCAGCCGCTTTGTTCGAGTTTCAAAAAAAGAAGAAGTTTTGTTATGAATACTATAATGACACTACCTGTCTTGTGGAAGCTGATGAAGAACCTCCTCACGATCTGTGTGATGAAGCAATCGATATCTGTTTGACAATGGCAAACTTTCTTGGCTCAAACCCTGTTGATGAAGTCCATCCCATGAGAAAAATAGTAATTGATGGAAGCAACACAACTGGATTTCAGCGTACGGCTATTGTATCACTTGGAGGAGAAGTGATAGTTGGAGAGAAGAGGATCGGAATTCAAGCAATCGCGGTAGAAGAAGATGCTGCTCGTAAGATTGCTGATGATGACAAGAACAACATGAGAGTCTATAGACTCGATCGTCTTGGGATTCCCCTTATTGAAATTGCTACTGCGCCAGATATTAGAACACCAGAAGAGGCCCAAGAAGTGGCCTTTGCAATTGGAATGTTACTGAGAGCAACTGGCAGAGTAAAACGTGGACAGGGAACTATTCGTCAAGATGTAAATGTGTCAATCAAGGAAGGTGCCATCATGGAGATAAAAGGTCTTCAACAATTAGATATGCTGGCGGCTACAGTTGAATTTGAAGCACTCAGACAGGAAGAGTTGCTAAAGATACGTGATGAATTGGTAGCAAGAGGGATTTCCTCTGGCGATGTGAAGGAGGAAATCGTTGATGTTACCAGAATTTTCGATGGAAGTGAATCGAAAGTAATCAAAAATGCCACCAAGACTGGTGGGTCTGTCTATGGAGTTTGCTTACCGGGATTTGCGGGTCTTGTCGGTCGTGAAATTCAACCTGAACGTAGATTAGGTTCTGAATTATCAGACTATGCTAAGTTTTGGGGAGGAGTTGGAGGAATTTTTCATACAGATGAGCTCCCGAAGTATGGAATCACAGAAGATGATGTTGATAGTCTACGAAAAATCTTGAAAGCAAAACAGCAAGATGCAGTTGTGATTGTTGCGGCATCCGGACAAGACTGTCAGAGTGCATTAGAAGCGGTTGTGAAAAGGGCAAGAGAGGCGGTCATTGGCGTACCTGCAGAAACACGAATGCCGCTTCCTAATGGTACGTCAAAGTACGCGAGACCTCGACCCGGTGCTCAAAGAATGTATCCCGAAACAGATGTACGTCCTGTGAAAATCACAGCACAGCGATTAAAGAGAATCAAGAAAGGAATGCCTGAAACTCTTGAGAAGAAAGAGGAGAGATTCATCAAGGACCACGGGCTAAGTAGCGATCTTGCATCTCAGATTGTAAGGTCCTTGTATCTTGATTTGTATGAATTCATAATAGCAGAAGTCAAGATTTCACCAACTCTTGTGGCAGTGACCCTTGAAAACACCCTTGTTAGCCTTCATCGTGAGGGGGTTGAGATTGGAAGGATAACAGAAAAGCACTTTGAGGGTCTCTTTCGTGCTGTTGCTGATAATAAAGTAGCGCCCCAAGCAATTCCTTCAGTTTTAACACATTTAGCTAACAATCCTGCCTCTAGTATTGAAAACGCGTTGAAAGCCACAGGCCTTGGGATTGCCGATCAAGATGAAGTTAAGGGGATAATTAAAAAGATAGTATCTGAGCGAATTGATTTCATTCGAGAACAAGGTGATAGAGCCGTCGGTGGTCTGATGGGAGTTGTTATGAACGAACTCCGGGGCAAGGCCGATGGAAAAACTGTGAAAGATTTGCTCACAACAGAAGTAAACAAAGTTCTTAGTGAGTAGTAGTCTTGTTTCCGAAAGGTAACTTTAATAGAGAAATTAGGCGGTGACACTCTCGAACCTGTGCCGCAGTGGCCTAGCCTGGAATCCTTTGGAATTACTCCATGATGGGAACTTAGGGCGCGAGACTCATAATCTGGTCGGGATTCCGATCTAAACTATGGGGTCAAATGTCTCAAAGGCCCGAGATGAGAAATCTCGAAGTCGGGGGCTCGAAAATCCAAATGCGTGCTATTTGGGTCGACATTCCCCCTTGCGGCACCAACATTCTGGATGTCAGTTAGGCCTAATTTTTGATTATTCAAAACTATAGATTTGTTGAGGGGGAATTATAAGGCACGGATCTATTATGATAGCGGGGATGGGCGTTAATAATCAGGTTGATTGCTAGTTGGAAACAGGAGTAATCACAGGATGGAAAGGTCGGGTTTTGGAAGGATTCGAGAGGGCTGACGAATACAAAGCCAGAAGAGAAATGCATGAGAAAGAGGTTGCAAAAAGAGAGCGCTCGGCAATGGATTTGAATGAATAGGGTTTTGTATCACTTGGAAAATGAGTGCGGGAGGTGGGATTCGAACCCACGAACTCCTACAAGAGTGGATATCCTATAGGAATGACCCCTATTTCATCCGATCTTAAGTCCACCGCCTTTGACCTAGCTTGGCTACTCCCGCATAGAGTGACCCGGCGAGGAATCTCTGTTCTAATCGTAGGAACTCGTCGCAAGCTTGTCGCGATTTTGTATTACAATTAGGACATGGTGGGCCGCCACGGATTTGAACCATGGACCTTCGATGCAAACGAGTCTAAAACTCGATTGAATTCTCGGTGTAAGCGAGACATCATAGCCGGGCTAGACTAGCGGCCCTATTGCTGTCTTTTGGCAATTCCAATAAAAGACTTACTTAGCGGCGAATAGCAATCAAATGAAACTCTCGACGTGATGAATCGAGTATTGGAGTCTGAATATCTGTATAATCATCCACCAAAATACCCTGTTTAATTGATGCTATTTTATCATCATCAATTTTTGATTTGAATGCCGCAACAAGTCTGCCTTCCTGTCTTAGCAATGGAGTAAATCGCCTGATTAACTGAAGTGTGCCTTCAGGTTCAGTCGTGACATCAACTAACAGTAAATCCAACTCACCGAGACCACAGACCTCTTCAAGTGCAATGGTAAAGGCATCACCTACTATCAATGACAGGTTTTCAGAGGCGTCTACAATTTTGTGTAGCTTTTTAACAAAGGTCATTGACACCTCAATGCCAATAGATCTAGCCCCTCTTTCATCTAGATAGAAAAGAAATCCACCAGCTGAGCTTCCGATGTCAAGCGCAAATGTATTGCCGCTTGCAAGGGTTCCTCCAAGAAAGTCGTCAATTTGCTTCAGTTTCTTGTAACCCTGTGGTAGATCCAATGCCAAACTAGAAACGATGACATCCTCGTTCCCAGTTATTTGCTTTGAAGGTTTGACAGACATTCCATTAACAGTGACCAGTCCTTCCTTTATTGCTCGTTTTGCAGCCTGCCGAGATGAAAAATGCCCCTCTTCCACTAACCAGATATCAAGCCTTGGCAACGCGCTCCCTCTTGACTTCATTGGGTATGAAAAGATGCATTGGCACTCCGCGTAACTTTGGGCCAATTGCAGCAAGTATTCCTGATGCATGTGTGCTGCGTTTGCACTGTAATGCAAATTCAAAGTGACCCAGCTTCTCAATCTGATAGATATCCTCAGCATGCCCCGAGCTTCTAAGAGTCGATTCTACCATCTGTTGATTGGCGCCAAATACCAGAAGGCGTTCATGGTCATCATTTATCCAGCTGTTGAAACGCTGTAAGAACGCACTCGAGAATACCGCTTCAATCTTGTTCGTGTCATAATTGACTTCGGTCACTGTAACCTCTACTGGTAGGTTGTCAACAAGAACAAGGCTCCTGGCTATTTTTCTGAGGGGATTGCCCTGCATACGTAGTTGCTCTCGTAAATTATGTAATGGTACAAGTGCATCAATTCGTGGCTCTTGAAGACCAATATCTGTATACAAACCATAACCAACTTTTCCAACATCAACGAGCTGGCCCCAATAGGTATTCTCGGGCACTACTTCATGGGCTTCGGGACTTTTTCCATATTCTTGAGCAAGTAGGTTGATGACAAATTCAGCATCAGGGCCAGATGCTGAAGCCACAATGTGATCTGTTTTATTCGCATCCAACTCGAGTCGTTGAAGATCTAACTCCGCAATCATACCCTCAACCTCAGACTGAACAATGCCTAACAATCTATTCCGATATTGTCCATATACTCGGGGACGAAGGATGATACGTTTCAATCAAAAAGCCTCGTTCAATTCACCCTGAAGTAGTCCTAAGTAGTTTGTGAAGTGTCGATTTCACTATCAGCTAGCAGAAGTTGCCTCTAAATCGGCTTTTAGCTCTTCAACACGTTTCTTCAGAAATGAAACTGCCCTCTTGTTGTCTACAAACTCAAGTGGGTCATTACAAGTTGGGCAACGAAATGAAAGATTCATTGCCTCTTCAAAGGGTACTGGTGAGGAATCTCCTTTCGAACAGGCATATAGATCGTTACTACTCTCATGCTCAAGTCTCTGCTCTAACAGATTCAATACCATTCGTTTCTTGCGATTGACCAACGCTTGAGCTTTCTTTGGATCAATCTGCCAATAATACAAAAACCAACCGGTATTAGTATCTCGAATTCGACGATAAGATGCAAGATGATTGTCGTGGAGTTTGTACAAAATACGACGAACGACGTTCAGCTTCAAGTCGGTCTTTGTTGCTATCTCTTCATCGGTGGTTTCATCTGCATTGACTAACACTGTTGCAACATCAACCCCCTCCTTTCCTGCTATCTCTTCTACAACAAGCCTGAAAATATCAATGTTAAAGCTAGATTGTGCCATTTGCAGTATTCACCCTATTGATAATAGATGGATAATCAACTGAACTCGCTGAGCGTTAAAGGCCTAAGTCGAGAGATTTACACCTATATAGTATATCCTTCTTATACTATTTAAGAGCTGTTCTTTGAGCTATGTATTTGAACTACTTACTCTTCGCTCTTTTGTGACTTCTTTCTTTTCACTTTGACAATGTCTCCAAGAGTCGGGCCACCCTCACCTGTTCCTCGGCTGGTTTTCAGTGGAACCGTACCCATTGGCTCAAGCAGAGAAATCCCAAGTTCTCGTTCAAGACCACGAATTGCTTTTCGGGTAGGCTTCAGTCTTCCTGATTCAATTGATTGAAGTGTTGCAACTCTCTCGCCAACTTTCTGCGCAAGCTCTTCCTGACTCATCTTCTTCTTCTGACGCGCGGAACGAATCACGAGTGAATAATCCTCGATTAGATCCATATCATCCAACAATGGACCACTACCTGTTGGTCTTGGCTTTGGTCTACTTGGTGCTGGAGCACGAGGGATATTCCGCGGACGTGAAGGTGTCGGTGTAGATCTTGGATCTGGACCCCCCGTCCATGATGGACGACTAGGCTTGTCATAGGTTGGTCTGCCCGAAGATGTTGATGACTGGCCGCCAAACTTGCCTGCACATTGAGGGCAAACATTCATTGTAGCACCCTCGATTGTAACGTTGCGACCATGACCTTTCATGTTTCTGCCACATAATTCACAGCTAGGCACAGTAGAATCCCTCTCTATTCTAGTGTTCTTGGAGCCACAGATAAACATTGACTTTGTTCCATTATTGTTTCTAATCCTTGTTACCAAGGAGAAGTCGTGCTCTACCGCCACCTGGTACATCCAATACCTCCGTAAGCGGGTTATCTCTGAGGTCAATATGAAACATATTATCCCGACTCCGAACACTCGTCAAGTCAATACTGCTGAGATTATTCCCTCTCAAATCGATTCCCCTTAGATTTGAAAGGCTGTGAAGAGGATGCAAATCGATAGATTTCAGCTGATTTTTGGATAAAACCAAGGAATAAAGACCAAAACAGGATGATAATGATTCCAGATTAATTTCAGTCAATTTATTGTCGCTCAAATTCAGAGTTTTGAGTTGAGAAAGTTTGCTTAGAGGGTTTAAGTCAATTTCACAAAGATGGTTTCTGTTGAGTAAAAGCGTTTCAAGATGCAAACAATCCCCTATTGGCAATAGACTAACTGATTCTATTTCATTGAATGCAACAGAAAATTCTCTCAAATTTGGACAACTTCGCGCAAAAGAAAGATCCACTTTCTTGCGTCCAGTCTTTGTAAGTCTAACGACTAGCAAAGAAGTATGCTTACTTAATGGAGAAATGTCAATATCACCAAGAGGATTGTACGAGAGCGAAATTACCTTGAGTTGTTCAAGATCTTTTAACTGGGAAAAATCAACCCCCTCTAATCTATTGTGGTTTAGATCCAATAGCTTCAGTTTCCTTAGTTTATCAAAAGGAATTGAGATAATGTCCGACAATTCGTTTCGTGATAAATTGAGACGTTCAAGACTCGTACAATCTGATAATTCCGAAAAATCAATGGCGGAAATTCCTCTCTCTCGGAGATTCACTTCGGTAGTGTTCTCATCCAACATCATTTCATGC